>NZ_DAISHJ010000020.1:0-60743 GCF_036822615.1 Aggregatilinea sp.
GGATTTAAAAGTTAAAGAGCATCAAACCCGCCCCTACAGTTCGCAGAGTCACGAGCGCGTGAGGAACCAGTTTTCTCCCTCGAAAAGTGCATAACAGCCTCTAGAGGGTCGCGGCGGCGGGGACGATCTCCTTGCCGAACGTTTCCAGCGGCGCGATCTCGTAGACGTTGGGCATGTTGCAGATGGCGTGCGTGAAGCCCAGGTCCGCCAGCGCCTTGAAGCGGTCCAGCGTGCCGCTCACAGTGTCGTGGCCCGGCGCGAGGTGCACCGTGCACAGCGCCGTCTTTTCGATCGTGTCGTAGTCGCGGCCCAGCCGCTCACAGTGCGCTTTGAGCGTGTCCAGCGACTGCTGAAGCTGCTCCGGGCCGGTGCGCTCGAAGAAGTTGCACGCGTCCGCATACTGCGCCACCATGCGCAGCGTTTTAGTCGGCCCCATGCCGCCGATCATGATGCGCGGGTGCGGCTGGCTGAGCGGGCGCGGATTGTTGGTGGCCTTCGGCGCGGTGAAGTGTTTGCCCTCGAAGCTGACCTCGTCGCCGCTCCACAGCGTGTGTGCGTATTGCAGCGCGTCTTCGAGCCATTCGTAACGCTCGCTGGTGGTCGGATAGGGGATGCCGAAGCCTTCCGCCTCGCCCTGATACCACGCCGCCCCGATGCCCAGGTAGGCGCGCCCGCCGGACAGAATATCGAGCGTGTTGACCATCTTCAGCAGCACCGCCGGGTGACGGTAGATGACGCCCGTCACCAGCACGCCGAGCGCTGGCGTATCGGTCAGCCCGGCCACGTAGCCGAGCGTGGTGTAGGCTTCCATCATCGGATCGGTGTAGTTTTCCCCGAACAGGTTCTGGATCTGGTAGTAATGGTCCATCACCCACAGGCTGTAGAATCCGGCCTCTTCGGCGGTGGCGGCGATGTTTTTCAGCGTCGGGCGGATGGCTGCTGTCCCGCCCGGATATTTGAACGAGGGGATCTGTAAGCCGATGTGCATGTTGTATGCTCCATGAACTTGTGCTGGCCGTGGGCCAACGGGGTTTTCTTCCATGCTACACCTTAGAGCGCACTCTAAGTCAAGCGGGCAGGACGGGCGTAGCCTATCCGCCGCCGATCAAGTACAATGGCCCGCTGTATGATTATTTAGACCTTCCCAACGTACGTACGGACAAGGAGCCGCGCCTTGAAAATCTTCGTTCCGGGCCGCATCTGTTTGCTTGGCGAACACTCCGACTGGGCCGGAGGCTACCGCCGCATCAATGCCGATATCGAAAAAGGGTATGCCCTGATCACGGGGACCAACCAGGGCATCCATGCCGAGGTCGAAGCGCACCCCAGCGCGCTGGTGCTGACCTCCACCACGCCGGACGGCGTCAGGCATGGCCCGTACGAGATCCCGATGAACCCCAAGGCGCTGCTGGCCGAGGCCGAAAGCGGCAGCTATTGGAGCTACGCGGCGGGCGTCGCGTACCAGATTTTGACGCACTACCGTGTGCGCGGGCTGGTGATCAACAACTACCAGACCGACCTGCCGATAAAAAAGGGGCTGTCGTCGAGCGCGGCGATCTCCGTGCTGACGGCGCGCGCCTTCAACCGCGTGTACGACCTGAAGATGACCGTACGCGGCGAAATGGAAATGGCGTACCAGGGCGAGATCACCACGCCGTCGCGCTGCGGGCGCATGGACCAGGGCTGTGCGTTTGGCAGCCGCCCGGTGCTGATGACCTTCGACGGCGAGCGCCTGGACACGGACGAGGTCCAGGTGGGCAAGGATCTGCACTTCGTGATCGTGGACCTTCAGGCGCAAAAAGACACCATGAAGATCCTGTCGCAGCTCAATCGCAGCTACCCGTTCCCGCGCAACGAGATCGAAGAAGACGTGCAGAAGCTGCTGGGGCCAATCAACCGGCGCATCGTGCACCAGGCGATCGAGGCGCTGGAGGCGGGCGACGGGCCGCGCCTGGGCGAATTGATGGTCGAGGCGCAGGAGTTCTTCGACCGCTACGCCACGCCCGCGTGTCCCGAAGAACTGACCGCGCCGGTGCTGCACCGCGTGCTGAGCTACGAAGCGCTGAAGCCGCACATCTGGGGCGGCAAGGGCGTGGGATCGCAGGGGGACGGCACGGCGCAGTTCCTCGCGCGCAGCGCGGACGACCAGCAGGCCGTGATCGAGATCATCGAGCGCGACCTGGAACTGTCGTGCCTCGCGCTGACGCTGAGCACCGGGCCGAAGGTGCGTAAGGCGGTCATCCCGGCGGCGGGATTCGGCACGCGGCTGTTCCCGGCGTCGAAAGCGACCAAAAAGGAACTGTTCCCCGTGGTGGACCGCGACGGGATCGCCAAGCCCGCGATTTTGCTGATCGTGGAAGAAGCGCTGGACGCGGGCATCGACGAAGTGATCATCATCGTGCAGGAAGAAGACCTGGACGAGTTCGAGTCGTTCTTCAACCAGCAGGTGTCGATCGAAAACTACAACAAGCTGCCGCCGCACTTTCAGGCCTATTCCAAGCGGCTGCTGGACATCGGCAAGCACGTGCGGTTCGTGATCCAGCGCAACCAGGAAGGGCTGGGGCACGCGGTCTATGCGACGCGGGAGATCATCGGCGACGAGCCGTTCCTGCTGATGCTGGGCGACCACATTTACCGCTCGGATTCGGAGCGTTCGTGCGCGCGGCAACTGATCGACGTGTACCAGCAGCACGGCATCAGCACGCTGGGCCTGCGCCGCACCCCGGCGGAGATGCTCGCCAGCTTCGGCACGGCGACCGGGATCTGGCTGGAGCCGGACACGCTGCTGAACGTCACCGAGTTCGCTGAAAAGCCGACGGTCGATTACGCGCGGACGAACCTGCGCATGCCGGGGCTGGGCGACGACGAATACCTGACCGTGTTCGGGCAGTACATCATCAAGCCCGCGCTGTTCAACTATCTGGAAGAACACATCGAGCACAACGTGCGCGAGCGCGGCGAGTTCCAGCTCACGTCGGCGCTGGACCGGCTGCGCCAGGAAGACGGGTTCCTGGGCGTGATCGTGGAGGGCCAGCGTTTCGACATCGGCCAGCCGGATTACTATCTGCAAACGCTTCAGGATTTCCGGTACGGTTAGACTGGCGGGACCGGCTGCGGTCCGTGCGGGTAGGGGTGGGGGTGGACATTTACAAATAATCCAGTCATCACCGCGACCTCACCCCCGACCCCTCTCCAACTTGATTGGAGAGGGGAGAAAACCCTGCTCTGCCCGGTTTTCGTTCACGCGCGACACGCGTGTGACAAACGATGTGCAGCGACGGGCTGCGATTTTCTCCACGGGCATACCCTCCTGGCGGTGCACGCTGCTAAAATCACGACATGCCAACTGACCCGCATCAAACCGCCCCCCTCGATGCGCCCGGCTCGCTGGACGAGCAGCGCCGCGCATTGGCCCGCGAGATCCGTCACGACCTGCGCAACCGGCTCAACGCGCTGGCGGGCTACACGGATCTGACCGTGCGCGCGGGCGACCTGAACCCCGGACAGGCCAAATGGCTGGGACGCATCCGGCAGTTGATCGACAAGCTGGCTGAAGCCGCGGACGATATGCTGGACGTGGCATGGTTGGACGCCGGACTGCCGATGGTGCGCGTGCCGTTCGACCTGGGCGCGGTGGTGCGGGGCGCGGTGACCGCGTGTGGGGTCGAGGCGCAGGGGCGCGAGATCGCGCTGGTAGTCGATCTGGCCGGGGATCTGCCCCCGGTGCAGGGCGATCCGGCGTGGATCGAGCAGACGCTGATCGTGCTGATCGAAAACGGTCTGCGGTACAGCGCGTCGGGCACGACGGTCAGCGTGCGCACCTGGGCCGAAGCGGGCAGCGTTCGGTGCGCCGTGCGCGACGAAGGCATCGGCATCCCTGAGAGCGACCAGAACTACGTATGGGATCGCTACTGGCGCTCGACCGATCCGCGCGTGCAGGCGGTTCCCGGCGGCGGGCTGGGTTTGTCGCTGGCGCGCACCGTCATGCTGCGGCACGGCGGCGATCTGTGTTTGGAGAGCATGCCCGACCGGGGCACCACCATGACGCTTACATTTCCTCCCGGAGAAAGCACATCTCAGGCATGACAAACTCCTATCTTCCGGCGGCTCTGCGCTGCGTGGACGACTTTTACGCGATTATGTTCCGAAGCTGGCCGACCGCCGTCACCCGTGTGCAGGGTCGCGCCACGCTCAGCTACAGCGGCGATACGCGCCTGACGGGAGCGAATCACCTGTGGCCGGGCACGCCCGACGCCGTGACGCTGGAAGCGATCGATGCCGCGCACGAGTTCTTCGCGGCGTATCAGGCGGCGTGGAGCGTGGTGTATACCGATACGTACATGCCCGCCGCACGCGACGTGCTGATCGCATGCGGATTCTACCGGCGATGGTCGTCGCCGCTGATGGTGCTCGATGGGCTGCCGCGCCCGCTCGCGCCGAACCGTCTGGTCACTCCGCTGCGCGCCACGACACTGCACCACCTGCACGACGTGGCGCGGGTGATGTCCGACGCGTTTCTGACCGACCGCGCCACCAACCAGCGCATCGCGCGGCCCGAAATGCTCGACCATCCCGCCGTGTCGCATTACTTAATCTACGATGGCGGCCTGCCCGCGGCCTGCGCGACGGTGGCGCGGTCGGGGGATTGGGCGGGGATCTGGAACGTGGGGACCGTGCCGCGCTTCCGCCACAAGCGCTACGCGACGACGATCATGCTGGCGCTGCTGGACGATCTGCGCGCGAGCGGCTGCACGACGACGATGCTCATGGCGTCGCCCAGCGGCCAACCGCTGTACGAGCGGCTCGGCTACCACATCATCGGCACGACGTCGTACATGGGCCCGCCAAGAAGGTACTAGAACAGTCGTAAGTTTTTAGTTGGTAGTTGTTAGTAAAGGCAGACTGCGTGCGAGGACGGGGGGATTCAGCCCGACCTGCAAGGTGTGCGGATCTGTCCTGGAACGGCAACATGCGGTATGGTTGGGCCTGTCTTCACTCAAAACGAATCACTATCGACTAAGAACTGTCCATATGTCATCCACACACGATTTCTACGACCAGCTTGCGCACGACTATCACCTGATTTTTGCCGATTGGGATGCGTCCATCGCACGGCAGGGCGCGGCGCTGGACCGGCTGATCCGGGTGTTTGGCGGCGAGCCGCCGCTGGATCTGCTCGACTGCTCGTGCGGGATCGGGACGCAGGCGCTGGGGCTGGCGGCACGGGGCTACGCCGTGCACGCGACGGATCTCAGCGAGGCGGCGGTGGAACGCGCTGCGCGGGAAGCGGAAGCACGCGGGCTGGCCCTCACAACCGGGGTCGCGGACTTCCGCACGCTGGCCGATCAGGTCGCGGGGACGTTCGACGTGGTGCTGTCGTGCGACAACGCGCTGCCGCATTTGCTGACCGACGACGATCTGCGCCGGGCGGCGCAAAACATGGCCGCCAAGCTGCGCCCCGGCGGGCTGCTGCTGATCAGCATGCGCGACTACGACGATCTGACGCTCAACCGCCCGCGCGCCACGCCGCCGCAGGTGTTCGACGATCCCGGCGGGCGGCGCATCGTATTCCAGGTGTGGGACTGGGCCGAGGACGGCAGCCAGTACGCGCTGAGCATGTTCATCGTGCGGCAGGCGGCGGACGGCTGGCGCACGGATGCGTACAGCACGACCTATCGCGCCCTGCTGCGCGGCGAGCTGTCCGCGATTCTGGAGGGCGAGGGGTTCGCGGACGTGCGCTGGCACATGCCGCAGGATACGGGCTACTACCAGCCGATCGTCACCGCGCGGCGCGTATAACCGGCAAGACACTCTTCCAGCCGAAAGGATCGATTCCCATGCGAGTCCTCGTTATTGGCGGCACGCGCTTCATCGGCCCGCCGATCGTCGACCGGCTGCACGCGCAGGGCCACGAGATTATGCTGCTGCACCGTACGCCGGGCATTGGCGCGACGCTGCCCTCCGGCATCACGCACGTCTACGGCGACCGCCGCGCGGACTGGGCGGACCTCGCGCCGCGTCTGCGTGCGTTCGGGCCGGACGTGGTGCTGGACATGATCGCGCTGGGCGAGGCCGACGCGCAGCAGGTGATGGAGACGTTCAAGGGTGCGGCGGGGCGCGTGGTGGCGATCAGCAGCCAGGACGTGTACCTCGCGTACGGGCGCATCAACGGCACGGAGCCGGGCGACTCGGTGCGCATCCCGTTCGATGAAGACGATGCGCTGCGCGAGAAGCTGTACCCGTACCGGGGCGAGACGCCGCGCGCGGCGGACGATCCGATGCGCTGGGCGGACGATTACGACAAGATCCTGGTTGAACGGCGCGTGATGGGCGATCCCGACCTGCCGGGCACGGTGCTACGCCTGCCGATGGTTTACGGGCCGGGCGACTACCAGCACCGGCTGTTTCCTTACCTCAAGCGTATGGACGATGGCCGCCCGGCGATCCTGCTCAGCGAGACGGCGGCAGACTGGCACTGGACGCGCGCGTATGTCGAAAACGTGGCCGAGGCGGTGATGCTGGCGATCACCGATCCGCGCGCGGCGGGGCGGATCTATAACGTGGGCGACCAGCCGCTGCTGTCGATGGCGGCGTGGGTGCGCACGATCGGGCAGGCGGCGGGCTGGCAGGGTGAGATCGAGGTCGTGGCGAACGATCTGCTTCCCGAAGATATGCGCGACGACGCGCTGGCGCAGGATCTCGTCGCCGAGACGACGCGCATCCGGCGTGAACTGGGCTACCGCGAGGTGGTCCCGCTGGAAACGGCGATGGCGCGCACGGTCGAATGGGAGCGCGCGCATCCGCCCGCACAGGTGAATCCCGCCGATTTCGATTACGAGGCGGAGGACGCGGTGCTGGAACGGATTAGGAGCAGCGAATAGCTGGTAGCCGTTAGCGGTTAGCAGAGGCAAAAACACCTCACCCCCGGCCCCTCTCCAATCAAGTTGGAGAGGGGAGGCAAGCGGATCATGCATGGGGAGTCCGCCCTCGTACCGATCCAGTTCCCTAATCCCTATTCCCTACATTTCCCGCTTGCGCGCGTGGGCCGGTGCGCCTACCATAACGGGAGTGACGCCGCCCGCCGGGGATCGCCCCGGCGCTGCACTTCGAGGCAAGGCACGCCCGCATGACCAAAGTCAGCGTTTCCGTTCCCGCCGTCTGCACCAACCTGGGATCCGGCTATCACGTCCTGGGGCTGGCGCTGAATCTGCGCACCGTGGTCGAGATGAGCCTGACCGGCGACGATCAACTGCGCATCGTGTCGCAAGGGGAGGGCGCGGACGCACTGCCCGCGAACTTTTACCATCCCGTCGCGGTGGCGGCGACCCGGCTGTTTCAGGAAGTCGAGGAAGCGCCGCCCGGCCTGAGCATCGTGTGCAACAACCGGATCCCGCTGCGCGTGGGCCTGAGTTCCCGCGCGGCGATGACCGTCGCGGGGCTGGTCGGGGCGAACAACCTGCTGGGCGGGCCGCTGCCGCGAGAGGCGCTGATCGAGTTGGCGGCGCGCCTCTCGGATCACCCGGAAGCGACCGCGACGGCGCTCAACGGCGGGCTGGGAATCTGGGCGCGCGGCGGCGACCCGGTGTACCGCTCGCTCGAAGTCGCGCCGCTGCGGGTCGTGGTCGCCGTGCCGCTGATCGACGAGTACGATCCGCACCGCGAGCCGCTGCCCGATCCGAGCCTGGACGACGTGGTGCACGCGGTGGCGCATTCGGCGCTGCTGGTCGAGGCGCTGCAAACCGAGGATCTCGACCTGCTGCGCGAGGCGCTGGACGACCGGCTGCACGTGCCGTACCGCCGCGCGCTGATCCCCGGCTATGACCGGGTCGAGAATGCCGCGTGCCGCCTGGGGGCGATCGGCGTGACGCTGTGCGGGGCGGGTCCGGCATTGCTGATTTTTGCGGATTACGGCCACGCGGAGATCGCGCGGGCGGTGCAGGTGGCCTTCCGGCAGGCGGGCGTCCCGGCGCGGACGTGGACGCTCAACGTGGACATGCAAGGCGTCGTGATCAGTGTGGTACAATAACGCCATCGTTGATTGACCGGGCGTGACCCGGCGCACCCGAAAGGAACGCTCTCATGCGCGACCGTCACCGTTGACCCTTCCTGCATCGTTTCTCCCAGTTCCTCCTCATCCTGCTTTTAATCGAGTTCCTCGACGAGCTGGTCTTTGGCGCGCGTGAAACCGCCTGGCCTCTGATCCGCGCGGACTTTTCCCTGTCGTACCTGCAAATCGGTGTGCTGCTCAGCGCCCCCAACCTGTTCAGCAACATCGTTGAACCGGCGCTCGGCATTCTGAGCGACCTGTGGCGGCGGCGTGTCCTGATCCTGGGCGGCGGCGTGGCGTTTGGCGGATCGCTGCTGCTGGCGGCGGTCAGCGGGAGCTTCGTGCCGCTGCTGGTCGCGTTCCTGCTGCTGTATCCGGCGTCGGGCGCGTTCGTCAGCCTGTCGCAAGCGGCGCTGATGGACGCCGAACCGGAGCGGCGCGAGCAAAACATGGCGCGCTGGACTCTCGCCGGATCGCTCGGCATGGTCGGCGGGCCGCTGGTGCTCGGCGCGGCGGTGGCCGCTGGCGCGGGATGGCGCGGGCTGTTCGTGGGCTTCGCGGTGGTCGCGCTGATCCTGGTGCTGGCGGCGGGGCGCGTACGCTTCCCGGCGCAGCGCAATGGCGACGACGAAGATGATGCGCCCGCCGGACTGCGCGAGGGTCTGTGGCTGGCGCTGCGCGCGCTCAAACAGCGCGAAGTGGCGCGCTGGCTGGTGCTGCTCCAGGCCTCGGACCTGATGCTGGACATCCTCTACAGCCTGCTGGCGCTGTACTTCGTGGACGTGGTCGGCGTGTCGGGCGAGCAGGCCGGGCTGGCCGTCGCGGTGTGGACCGGGGCGGGATTGGTCAGCGACGCGCTGATCATCCCGGTGCTGGACCACGTGCGCGGCCTGAGCATCCTGCGCATCAGCGCGCTGCTGATGGCGGCGGCGTATCCCGCGTTTCTGGTGATCCCGTCCGTGCCGGTGAAGATCGTGCTGCTCGGCCTGATGGGCGTGCTCAACGCGGGCTGGTACGCGATCTTGCAGGCGAAGCTGTACGACGCGCTGCCGGGTCGCAGCGGGACCGCGCTGGCGGTGGGCAACTTCGCCGGGCTGGTGGGTGGGCTGATCCCGCTAGGGCTGGGCCTCGCCGCGCAGGCGGCGGGGCTTGGCGCGACGATGTGGCTGCTGCTGGCGGGTCCGCTGGCGCTGCTGATCGGGCTGCCGCGCGGGCGGGGGGAGGGCGACGTTATGGAGTGAGCGTAGTCCAACAGCGTTTTGTTGGGGGCTTGCTCTACGCGGCTTTGCTGACAACGGGCGATGCAAGCATCGCCCCTACGAAAAGCACGACGCGGTTAAGTTGGTGCACACGGGGCGTATTGCGATACGCCCCTACGATGTGCGGAAATCTCGATCGTTTCTGGCGGCGGCGGGGCGGGGGTGAGTGATAGATTCGCCCCTACACACCCCTGCTGGCGGGAAGCCTTTAACGTGACAATCGGCACCTTACACCTGCCGAATCTCACCTATTTACTTAATATCCATCATATAAATTGACGCGATCATTCAGATCTGTTACACTACTCTACAATCATCGTTCAGCAGCATCGCTACACTTTAGAGGAGCACATCATGGCGGAAGTGGCTCAGACGGATCTGGAGAACGTCTCGGTAGGAGTGGAAACCCCCATCCTGACCGTTACCCCGGCGGCCATGGATAAAATTCAAGAACTTCTGGCCGCGCGCGATCTGGCCGACCACGCCCTGCGCGTGTTCGTTCAGGGCGGCGGCTGCTCGGGCCTGTCCTATGGTATGGCGTTCGAAAACCAGTTTTACCCCCAGGACAACGTGGTCGAAGCGGGCGGCATCAAGCTCGTCGTGGACCCCATGAGCCTGGAATACCTGCGCGGCGCCGAGATCGACTACGTGGACAGCCTGATGGGCGGCGGGTTTGCGATCACTAACCCGAACGCCGTGTCCTCGTGCGGCTGCGGGCATTCGTTCCGCACCTCGGGCAGCGAAGCCGACGACTACAGCGGCGGCGGGTGCAGCTGCGGCGGGCACTAAGCCCACTGTATCACACGTTACGAAAAAAAGAGGCCGGGCATTCACCCGGCCTTTTTTGTGTTATTTAGCTGGCCCGTCGTGCGCGCCAGCGTTTAATGCCACTCGATGTGGATCACTGTTTCTTCGGCTCCGAAGTCGGCGCGCGACAGATTTTCGTCGTAGTACACGGCGAACTCGGCGGTCGAGGGCAGGAAGCGCAGGCACATCCCGTAGATCGTGCCGTACGCGACGTCATCCGCCCACGGCCAGCGAATATGCACGACGAAGTTCGTTTCGCTCAGTTTTTCGGTGATGATGTAGCCGATATCCGTGCCGTGGTAGAGCATGGGGTGGCGGGCCGACCAGATGTCCAGCCATTTTTCGAGCGTATTGACTTCGGGCGGGAGCGCAATGGTGCGGCCATTGGCGATCCCGAGGCTGACGAGGTCAAAGGTGCTGTCGAGTCCCTGGTGATCGCTAACGATGTCGTTCATCATGGCGATCAGCGGCTCGACAGGGTAATACGCGTTTTCATCGTAGTTATAGATGCCGTATTTGTTGAAATAGTGCTCGAGATCGCTGAGACGGCTAGTTCCTAAAATGGAGAGGGCAACTGCGCCGAGCACCTTCGTGTCGGAACTGTAACGGGCCATCTAAATAATACTCCTTCGGTGAGGTCACTCAATACCTTAATTTTGATTGAGGTGAGGGGCTTTTGTCAAGTTTTAGTTAATGTTCTGATTGATTTTAACCAAAGTGAAGACCGTAAATCATTAAGGTGTCGCGGCTGCTGCGAGACATTCTCAATTATTGCGGAGTTTACTGACGTGTGGAATGCGTGGAGTGTGAGCGTGCCAAAAACAGACGCGGCTCCGCGTGTTGGTAGGTGCGGAGCCGCGTAGGGCGTCATGCGTGAAGGTTACTCGGTGGGGAAGGGCAGCGCGCTGGTTACCGTCGGAATGTCGCCCCCTTCGGCGCGCACCGCGACCGCTACGCCCGGCTCGAAGTGCGGGCGCTTGATCACGGCCAGCGCCAGCCAGCCCAGGCGCGGGGAGTGCGCAATGGAGGTCACTTCGCCCACGGTGCGCTCGTCCGCGAGGACCGCCGCACCAACCGGGACTTCCGCGTCCAGGCGCAGCCCGGCCAGCCGCCGCGTGATCTTGTCGTAATTGACCTGCCGCGCGAGCACTTCCTGCCCGGTGTAACATCCTTTGTCCAACGAGACCGTGCCGTCCAACCGCACTTCGAGCGGCGTGTAGGATTCGGTCAGCTCGTGATCGGGGCCGGGCAGCCCCTGTTCGACGCGGAACACCGCGTAGGCGTCCGGTGCCATCTCGACCGCGCCATTCTGCGCCAGCGCCGTGATCGCGGCCTCCGCATGAGCGGCGGGCACGAGCAGCAAACAGCCCTGGCCGGTGCTGCCGTCCTGCCCAACGATGCGCAGCGACACGTCACCGAGCGCGGCGGTAAGGATCTGGTCGGGGGCGGGGGCTTGCGCAAGCCCGAACGCGGCCAACACGCGGGCGGTCTCCGGCCCGATCAGCTCGATCTGCGCCCAGGCGGCGCTGTCGTCGCTGACCGTGACCTTATCCATAAAAAAGATGCGGCCCTGCAAGTAGCGCGCCGTGAGCGCGCCGCGTCCCGGCAGCGTGAGGATGCCGGTGCCGTCCGGCTCGGGCACGAGCCGCCATACGTCGAGAATGCGCGCCGTGCCGGACGTGAGCACCGTCACCACCGAGCGATCCGGGGCGAGCATGCGCGCGTCGTTGGTCGTCTGGCGCTGGATGAAGCCCTGCGGGTCCTGGCCGCGCACGACCACTATGCCCGGTTCCGGCACGCGCCGGAAGGCCGCGCCACGGTGCGCCGCATCGTACCCCGCTAACTGCTGCTGTGCCGTCTGCATTGTCTCTGCCTCCTGAGCATTCATCATGCCGATCTTAACGAGTGGGGCGCGCCATGTCCAGCTTCTGCACGATCCTTTGATTTTTGCCTGTGCACCATGTAAAATCCAGGCCAACTTTAATTTACGAACGAGTCCCTCTCGGCGGTTTTTCCCGTCGTTGTAAATTCTCGTTTGATGGTTCAATCCACCGCTTTGTTTCGGAGGCTTTAGCTGAATGAAGGAATATACGACAGAAAACTTGAGGAATGTTGCCCTGGCGGGACACCAGGGCGCCGGTAAGACCAGCCTCGTCGAGAGTATGCTGTTCGCCACCGGCGCCACGACTCGTATGGGTAAAGTCGAAGAACGGAACACCGTTGCGGACTTTGACGAAGAAGAACACCAGCGTACGATGTCGATTTACTCGGCGCTGGTCGCGCTGGAGCACCAGGGCTGCAAAATTAATGTGCTGGACGCGCCCGGCTTCGTAGACTTCATGGGCGAGGCGAAAAATGCGGTTCGCGTGGCGGACGCGGTCCTCGTGGTGGTCGATGCGGTTTCCGGCCCCGAAGTCGGGACCGAGCTGGCGTTCGATTACGCGCACGAATTCCGCCTGCCGGTGATCGTGGTCATCAACAAGATGGACCGCGAAAACGCGAACTTCCACAACGCGCTCAACGGCCTGCGCACGCGGTTCCCCAATAACCGTTTCGTGCCCATCGTGCTGCCGATCGGCTCCCAGGCGGATTTCAAGGGCGTCGTGAACGTCCTGACGCAGAAGGCGTTCCTGGGCGATGGCAGCAAGACCGGCGACGTGCCCGGCGATATGGCGGACGAGATCGCGGAAGCGCGTATCGAAATGACCGAGGCCGCCGCCGAAGCTGACGACGCGCTGCTTGAGAAGTATTTCGAGACCGAAGAACTGTCGGACGACGAAGTCCGTATGGGCCTGCGTAAAGCCGCCCGCAGCGCGGATATGCGCGTCGTGCCGGTCTTCGTGACCAGCGCCACGCACAACATCGGCGTGCTGCCGCTGCTCGAAGCGCTGACCGTGTACGTCGTGCCACCGAGCGATCGCGGCGTGATGGTTCAGGATGCGCCCGACGCCGAGATCGAAGTGATGGGCCCGCCCCTGAGTGACAGTGGCCCGGTGCTGGCGTACGTCTTCCACAGCTACACCGACAAGTACGGCACGCAGACCTATTTCCGCCTGTTCAGCGGCTCGATCAAGACCAACGATTCGCTCAAGAACCTGATCTCGGGCGAAGACGAGCGTATGGGCGGTCTGGCGACGATGCGCGGCGAGAATTCCGAAACGCTGGACGTGGTTCACGCGGGCGATATCGCCGTGGTGTCGAAGCTGCGCGGCACGCACACCGGCGATACGCTGGCGAAGGGCACGGCCAAGCTCGTGATCCCGCCGCAGTTCCCGATGCCGGTTTACGCGGTGGCGCTGATGCCCCGCACCCAGAGCGACGGCGCGAAGATGGGTGAAGTCCTCACCGGCATTAGCAACGCCGATCCGACCCTGAAGTGGCGGCAGGACCCGGCCACCAAGGAAACGATCCTCGAAGGTATGGGCGGCACGCACATCGACGTGGCGATCAGCCGCGCCGAGCGTATGGGCGTCGGGCTGGACACGAGTCTGCCGAAAGTCCCCTACCAGGAAACGATCACCCGCACGGCCAGCGCGGTTTACCGTCACAAGAAGCAGACGGGCGGCGCGGGGCAGTTCGGTGAAGTGCACCTGCGCGTCGAGCCGCTGGACACGGGCGAGTTCGAGTTCGCCAACGAAGTCGTCGGCGGCGCGATCAGCCAGCAGTTCGTCTCCTCGACCGAAAAGGGCGTGCGGCAGGCGCTCGAAGGCGGCGTCGTGGCGGGCTTCCCGGTGAAGTTCGTGAAGGCGATCGTGTTCGACGGCAAGATGCACCCGGTCGACTCGAAGGACATCGCGTTCCAGATCGCCGGGCGCGGCGCGTTCCGTGATGCGTTCGAGCAGGCGGGTCCCGCGCTGCTGGAACCGATCATGACCGTGCGCGTCGTCGTGCCGGAAGAAAACATGGGCGACATCATGGGCGACATGAACACCCGGCGTGGGCGCGTGATGGGTATGGAAACGGAAGCGGGCCGCAGCGTGGTGACCGCCGAAGTGCCGCTGGCCGAAATTCAGCGCTACAGCAACGACCTGCGTTCGATGACGGCGGGTCGCGGCGTGTTCACGATGGAATTTGCCCGGTACGAGCGCGTGCCCGGCAACATCCAGGCGGACATCATCGCCAAGGCCGAAAAGCAGAAGGAAGAAGCGTAACCACGCTTCAAGGTTCGACTTCCCTGACGGGGCGACACAACTGTCGCCCCGTTTTTGCATACCTGGGTTGGCTCCACACCTCATGGAGATCGGAATGTCCATTCACATCGATGTCGCCAAAATGCTGCCGGTCGTCGTCTCGATCCTGATCATTCTTGCAGTCGCGGCGCTGAGGAACTATTCGCGCGGGTTCGCGGCGATTGCGGCGGTCATGCCGCTGAATATCCCGCTGGGCATGTGGATCGTGTACGCCGGGGCGGAGAACAAACAGCAGAGCATGACCGAGTTCAACGGCGTGCTGCTGGTGAACATCGTGCCCACGCTGATCTTCATGATCGTGACGTGGCAGGGCGCGAAGATGGGGTGGTCGCTGGGGCGGCTGCTGGTCGTGGGCTATGCGGCATGGGGCGTGGGGATGGCGGTGGTGTTCGCGGCCCGGCGCGTGTTGGGGTGACGGGGCGGAATTCGCCCGTAGAGTCGTGTATTGGCATCAACGGCAGCAGCGGGCATGGGGGCGTTTTTGAGGTAAGAACAAAGGCTGGGCGGGTTACAAACCCGCCCCTACAAAACCCCGTTGGACGCTGCCTGTCGCCCCTACGGTGCTGCGTCTGCGGTCGCGGTGGCATCGGCGGACTGTACCGGAGCGCCTTCGCGCGCGACGACTTCCAGATCCGTTTGCAGCTCGTTGCTGGCCAGCAGCGACGGCACGCTGACGTCGAACGCGGTGACGTCGATGGGCATGGAGGTCGAGAGCGTGATCGTGTCGCCGTTGAGTTCGACCGTGGCGGGCACGGTGTACGTCTGCACGACGCCGTGCAGTTCGACCTGTCCGGCCAGGGACAGCGTACCGGACGCAGGCGGATTGGGCAGCAGATTGTCACTTTTGGCGATGTACACGCCCTCCGGGTAGGCGTCCAGTTCCAGCGCGCGGCGGATGGTGGTATTCACAAGGCTGTTGCCTACATCCAGCGAGCGGCCATCGAGGGTGAAGTTGGTGTACAGCCGCCAGCCACCCGACTCCTGCACCAGCTCGACCGTGCCCCCCGTCAGCTCAAACGAGCCGTTCACTTTGCCGATGCGCGTATCCACGACCACCTTCAGCGATGAGGCGTCAATATCGACCGTGTAGCGGCGCGCTTCGGGCTGCGGCGTGTGGGTTGCCAACACAGAACTTTGCGGCGTAACGTCACGCCCCGTCCAGACCCAAGCCAAAACAGCGGCAGCAGTGATGAGCAGCAGCAGCGCCAGCAGGGATTTCACCGGCCAACGCCGCGCGCGGGGCTGGGGAGTAGTCGTCATAGGGCATCCTTTACTGGCTCCGGCTCGGTCTGGCCGCCCTGATGCAGACGGTAGGCGCGGCCCTCGAAGCGCACAGTCCGGCGGACCAGCGCGCGCAGCCAGAGCGCGGGCGATATGAACGTGTCGAGCATAAACAACTGCGGATAGGCGGCGAGATTGAACGCTTGCCCGAAGCGCACGCGGTCCAGCCCGTAGGCGATCATCAGGCGAAACGCGGCAAAGCCCCACCACGTCCGGCGGCCCCACCAACGCCCCTCGCGCTCGGTGATCCAGCCTAGCAGCACGCCGACCGTCAGCGGGTTGGTGAGCGGCCCGGCCAGGAACACGCGCGGATTGTAGGCGCGCGACAAGGCGAGCGTCTGCACGATCTGCTGCGTGGCCTCGTCGGTGGTTGTGCGGCTGGGCACGATCTGCACCGGGACCGGCAGTACGGCGATGCGCTGACCGTTCTCGCGCAGGAGGCGGCCCAACGCCGCGCCGGGATCGGCCTGATCGAGCAGGCTGATCAGCCCCCCGCACTGCTGGAGGGCGCTGCGGCGCACGATTATGAAACCGTTCGCCATCGCCAGCACGCGGTTAGCGAGCGCCGCCACCGGCAGCGCGGCGGACCGGACGTGATTGGCGTGCAGGGCGGCGAGCGTTTCGCCGCCCGTCGGCGCGGGGACAGATTCACGGCGCTCCGGCTCCTGCACCAGCGGAGGCGCGAAGGCTGCCGCGATGGCCGGATCGGCCAGGGTCGCCAGGGCTGCGTTCCACAGCTCCGGCGTGATTTGCGCGTCCGGTTCGATGAAGGCGATCAGGTCGCCCTGCGCCGCTTCGTACCCGGCCCACAGCGCGTGAATCGCGGGCACGTGGTCGCCTGCCGGACCGCCGATCACGACGCGCAGCACGCCGGGATAGTCGTTAGCGGCTTCACGCGCGGTGACGTAAGCGGGCGATTCTTCCGATTCGAGAACCATCAGCGCTTCGTAATGGTCGGTGGGGCGGTGCGTGCCCAGCAGGTGCAGCAGCGAGAGCGTATCGAGCGTTTTGCCGAACAGCGGCACGATCACGCTGACCGAGGGCGCGGTATCGGGCGGGGGCGGGGGAAGCTGCCGCCAGAACCGCCGGTTCGCCAGGTAGATGAGGATGTGGTACAGCGACGACAGGATCAGTGCGTTGACCAGGATCGACTGGATGGCATAGCGCACTCGCTGGGACATGCAGCACTCTCACTTATGTCATGAAGCGGCAACAGGCGGCGGGCCGCCAGCGGTCAGGGCGCGCGGCGGGCGTTCGCCGGACGAGCCAAAGGAGGGGAACTGAACGCCCTTACGTCCCCGCAAAAGGGGCAGAGAGGGGCGGTTCTCGCCTCGATCGACCGCTCACATGTTGGCCGAAAATGAACGCTGATCACTACAGACTGGTGATGACGATCGCCAGGAAGATTATAGCAAGGGCGGCCAGCACTGTGAGCAGCAGCACGCAAATGATGCGCTCGGTGTGGGCGGGATCGGGTGCGCGGCGCGCAGTGTGCGGCGTGGGACGGCGCGGGGTGAAGCTGCCATCGCCATAGACCAGCAGATGGGTGGGCGGCGGAGCCAGCGGCGCGCGTGCGGGGCGGGCATCCCCGGCCAGGGCCAGATCGGGCAGCAGATCGTCGGGCAGGATGGGGGTAATCGGCTCGGTGGCCTGTTCGAAGATCGGGTTGGGGCCGGGCGCGGGCGTATCGATCAGCGCGCGCACGATGGGGCCGATCTCGCGGCGCAGCACGTCGTTGAAGGCGGTGCTCAGCGCGCCCGCGGTCGGGTAGCGCAGCGCGGGCGACTTCGCCAGCGCGACTTCCATCACTTCGTGCGTGCCGAGTGGCAGATCGGAGCGCAGGCCGAGCGGATTCGGCACGGGGTCGCTGATGTGCTGGTGCAGGGTCGCCAGGGAGGTCGCGCCGCGAAACGGCAGCGTGCCCGTCAGCAGTTCGAACAGCACGACGCCCAGGGAGTAAATGTCTGAGGCGGGCGTGGCTTCTTCGCCCCGGCACTGTTCCGGCGAGGCGTAGGCTGCCGTGCCCATAAACGTGCCGCTTCCGGCCAGCGGATCGATACCTTTGTTGTGGTGCGCGATGCCGAAGTCGGCCAGATAGGCGCGGCCATCGTTATCGAACAGGATGTTGCCGGGCTTCAGGTCGCGGTGGATGACGCCCTGCTCGTGTGCGTAGTCGAGGGCCAGGGCGATCTGTTCGAGCACGCGAGCGATGACGTGCAGCGGCAGCCGCCCGACCTTGAGGGCGTCGTCGAGCGTGCCGCCGTCGAGCAGCTTCATCGCCATAAAGGGCGTGCCGTCATATTCCCCGAAGTCGTAGACCGGCAGAATGTGCTTGTGGCGCAGGCTGGCGGCAAGCTGTGCTTCGCGCAGGAAGCGCTGGCGGACGGCACGGTTCGCGGCCAGATGCGCGGGCAGGACTTTGACGGCGATCTGGCGCCCGTGCTGTTCGTCGTAAGCACGGTACACACTGCCCATGCCGCCAGTTCCGAGAAGGTTGTAAAGGCGGTAGGGGCCAATCTGACTGCGGACCGCGAGTTGTGTTTGCATGATGGAATTACCTGAGATGCGCGCTGACCCTAGTGTATCATATGGCGCTCAGGTGACTTGTAAAGGATATGCTAGGAATTGATAGAAGACGTAGAGGCGTCAGGTGGAGGCGCGGATCGACTGCGCGATGTGGTCGAACAGGTCGCGCGTGCCGGGATAACCGTCCCAGTGCGCGACGATCACGGCCAGCCACCGGTCACCCTCGCCGGGGAGCAGAATGATCGGGTAGGTGGCGCGAGTGGGGGGCAGCGTGCCGTCCAGCCGGACGCCGTGGCCGTAGGCGGACGGGAAGTCGTCGTAGGTGGGCGTGACTGCGCCGCGCGCCGACGCGCAGTCGAACGCCGCCGCCGGATTGCGCTCGATTTCCGCCCGGCAGGCTTCGGGCACGCCGAACACGCTCACCGGATCGAGGCGCTGCACGACGATCACCAGGGAGGCGTTGGTGTAGGGGCCTTCGGGCGGCACGGCGCGATCGGACAGCACGAGCGACGATCCGCGTGACGCGAACAGGAGCGCGCCATGCGTCGAGGCGGCGCTCCAGCCGCCGGGGTGTTTGATCGTGATGCCCAACTGCTGGTCGCGGGTGGTCGCGTCGAGCGATGGGCCGGAGGCGAACAGGCGCGTGCCGAGCACGGTCCCGGCGACGAGCAGCCCCACGATCGAAACGACCAGCGAGGCATACACGCCTGGGCGCGCCCAGCGCGGCAGGTGTGGGGCGGGCGCGGCGGCCAGCACGCGGTTGGCGGGCGGTTCGTCTTCGTTGGCATCGCTGTCCTCGTCAATTTCGTGAATGTCGTCCGGCTCCGCGTCGTGTGGGGCGGTATCCGGCTCGCCGGAGACGGGCGGGGGTTCCGGCGCGGGCGCGCCTTCCGGCGGGCGCGGGGGCAGCGGGCGGCCTTCGTACAACCACTCGGCATCCTCGACGCCGTCCGGGCGTTGTTCAAGGCCGAGCGCGCGATCGATCGCCTGACTGAGAACCGTCGCGGTCGAGTAGCGGTCGGCGGGACGCTTGGCGAGCGCTTTCGCCAGCACGCCCGCCGTGTCGGGCGGCAGCGTCGGGTCGAAGTCGCACGGGTCGGGCACGGGAGCGTCGAGGTGCTGTTTGATCAGCGCGAGGATGTTCGCGCCGCTGAAGGGCGGCGTGCCGGTCAGCATCTCATAGGAGACTACGCCCAGGCTGTAAATGTCGCTGGCCGGGGTGATGCCCTCGCTGCGGCACTGTTCGGGGGAGGCATAGGTCGCCGTGCCAATGAAGTCGCCGGTCATGCTGGTGCGCACGTCCGCCCCCATGATGCGCGCCACGCCAAAATCGGCCAGATACGGCTCGCCGTCGTCGTCGAACAGGATGTTGCCGGGTTTCACGTCGCGGTGGATAACACCCTGCTCGTGCGCAAAATCGAGCGCCCCGGCGATCTGGCGCAGGATGTATGCGGCATCGTTGGCCGTCAGCAGCGAGTCGTGCATGCGGTTTTCGAGGGTATGCCCGCTGAGCAGGCGCATGGCGAAGTAGGGCGTGCCATCCGCCTCGCCGATGTCGTAGACGGGCAGAATGTGCGGGTGTTGGAGCCGCAGCAGCGTATCCGCTTCGCGCTGGAAGCGGCGGCGGGTGGCGCTCTTGGACGCGAGGTGCATCGCCAGCACCTTGAGCGCGACCTCGCGCCCGTCTTTGGGGTGGACGGCGCGATAGATGCTCGCCATGCCGCCTGCGCCGATTTTGCCCAGCACCTTATAAGGCCCGATGGACTCGGGCAGGGGACCACCGTGCGCGGGCGGCATGGCTGACGCCTTCCGTCAGGCGCGGATCACGCGCTGCCGCCCAGGTGGGCGCAGAGCCAATCCGTTGATTTCTGGAATACGAGCGCGCGCCAGTCGGGATGCTGGAAAGTGTGCCCGGCGTCTTTCACCAGGAACAGCTCGCCGCGATCGCCCAACGTGGCTGCGAGCGCTTCGGCTTCGGGCAGGGGGACCACATCGTCCGCCGTGCCGCGCACGACGAGACCCGGCCCTGCATAGTTTTGCAGCGTACCGGTGACATCCAGCCCGTAGAAATCCGACAGAAACTCGATGCTGATGCGCTGCCCGCCCAGGATCAAGGCGTCCGGGCCTTCGGTCGGGATCTCCCCGAAGTGCAGCGACGGAATGCTGACCGCGTTCCACAGCACCAGCGCCTTGACGCGCGGATCCTGCCCGGCCAGCAGCGAGGCCACGCAGCCGCCCAGGCTCAGGCCCAGCACGCCGAGACGCGCCGGATCGATGCCCGGCTGGGCGCTAATCCAGTCGAGCGCGGTCACCGCGTCGTCCAGTTCGGTCTGGACCGTGAACTCCTCAAAGTCGCCGTCGCTGTCGCCCGATCCGTAAAAGTCGAAGCGGAGCACCGCGAGGCCCGCCTGCGCGAAGACACGCGCCGCCTGCACGAACAGGCGATCCTGCTCGACGTGCTGCCCGGTGAAGCCATGCAGCATCACCACAACCGGCGCGGCGGCTGCCGCATCTGGCCGGTGCAGCAGCCCGCGCAGCGTTCCCAGCCGACCGGTAATCTCGACCGGGTCGATGCGGCTCATTCCTTGGCTTCTCCGTCGATGATCTTGTCCGAATCATCCGAGGCGCGGCCTTCGATGCGGCCCCGCACTTTCATGAGCTGCTTCATCATCTTCTGGCGCGCGGTGGGGTGCTTGATGTGCTCCAGGCCCATCTCGAACACTGAGGCGGCGAGCATGGCATTGCCGCTGCGCATATGCAGGTCCGCGATGGCGAGCAGCGTCTGGCCGTAGTTTTCTTCGTCGCCGACTTCCTGGAACATGGCCGAGGCTTCGCGGTAGTTGGTCAGCGCCTGCTCGGAGTTGTCGAGCTTGGCATAGATGCGGGCCATGTTGCCGAGCACCTGCGCCAGACGGTGCTTGTCCTGAATCTCGCTGAACGTGTCGTAGGCGTCGCCCATCGGTTCCAGCGCGGCTTCGGAATCGCCGTTGGAGTGCAGGGCCAGCCCCAGGTTGACTTTCATCTCGGCGGCCATATCGGCCACACCGTCGGCTTCGTAGGCGGCGATGGCCTTACGGAACGTCTCGGCGGCCTCTTCGTAGTCTTGTTCCATGAACTGTTTGATACCCAGTTCTTTCAGGTCGTTTGCGGTTGGCATTGGATGATCACCTCATGAAGATAAGAGCCTGACGATAAGTTTACTGTATCTTAACGCAACGCGCATGGCGTGGGATATAGGCCGAGGGTCATTGAGTCGCGCGCCAATTGACACCCGGACAGGGCTATGGTATACTGAACAAATGTTCTAATTCTTCACTTGGCTCCTGCACTCAGTATACGACAACCGCAGTTTCTTTCTCGCGCCATTCAAGGAGAAACAACTATGCTCAAGGTAGTTTGGGTCGAAATTCCTGTGAAAGACCTCGACCGCGCGTTGAAGTTCTATAACACGGTGTTTGGGCTGACCGCCAGCGAGGTCGCGGACGACGGCGTGCGCCGCACGGTGGTCCTGGCCTACGAGCACGGGACGGATAAGCCGGGGATCTCGCTGAACCAGACCGCGAATTTCGAGCCGAGCGATCATGGCGTGTACGTGTACCTGGACTGCGGCGAGGATCTGGTCGCGCCGATGGGCCGGGTGGAGGCGGCGGGCGGCAAGGTGCTCACCGAGAAGACGTATATGGAGGACGCGGGCTACTACGCGTCCGTGCTCGACAGCGAGGGCAACCTGATCGGGCTGTATTCGGCGGAGTAGGACGGCGGGGGGCGACCGGCGAGATCGCGCTCTGGTTCCGGGAAAACAGCTGCTTGTGGGCGGCAAGATCAAAGACAAACGCGACCTCACCCCCAGCCCTTCTCTCCAGTCGTCGCTGGAGAGGGGAGACAAGCGAATTCTCCGGCGATTTTACGGGGCGGGTTATGAACCCGCCCCGTTTTGTATCCGGGCACAAGACAAAAAACGGGCGGGTCCGTATATACGGACCCGCCCTGATGAAATTTCGATGTGTGCGCCGAGCGCGGGGTCAGATCGAGTCGATCACCATCGCGTCGGGCAGGATGGTGCCGAGCGCCTCCGGCGTCAGGCCGTTTTCGAGCACGAGATCGACGTCGCGCCCCAGCAGATCTTCCAGGTAAAAGCGCACGGCCATGTACCGGTCGAACGACGGGTGCGCGAGCTTCACCAGCAGATCGATGTCACTCTCCTCGTCGGAGTGATCGTGCCGGAAGGAGCCGAACAGCCCAATCCGGCGCACGCCCATCTGGCGCAGCTCGGTACGGTGGGCGCGCAGGATGCACAGAATTTGATCCGCCGTCCAGCGCGGCGGTTGGAGTGTGGTAGCCACAGCGACCGTTGGAATCCTCCGCATTAGCAGGTTGCGTACAAGCCGCCGGTCGATTCGAGCCAATCGGCAATGCGTTCGACCGCGGCGGGCACGTTGTTGTCAGAGATGTCGAGTTTGAGGGTCGGCAGGCAGGACTCATCCACGAGGCGGTCCATCAACTGCTGTTCCTCCACGAAGACCTGCAAATCATCGTACTGCGAGGGATTGCCGGATACCTTGAGCCGTTCGGCGCGGGCCGCGGCGAAGGAATCCGGGGAGCGTGACACGTACACCAGCCGGAAGCCGAGCGGCAGCAGCCGCTGTTCCAGCCAGCGGAACGGGTAATCCGTGCCGTAGGTGCGAAGCTGGTACATGCGCGTGGACAGGTGGAAACGGTCCACGATCCACGAGTAGTAGCGCTGAAGCTCGAAGAGGCGCGCCCAGGTCTGGTACGTCTCCATGGCGAGCGCTTCTTCTTGCGGCTCGAAGTTGATCAGTCCGCGTCCCCACGGGAAGTTGGTGAAAGCACACCACTCGCCGGAGATGAGCGGCGAATGGTAACGGTACTTACGCGGCCCCACGATGCGAGGGTGCTCGTTGAGCGCGAAGGCGATATCGGTTTTGAAGGTCAGCCGCGTACCCTCAAGGATCACCTTGGGGCACAGCTTTGGACCGGCCATAGTGTTTGGGTTCCCCCCAGATTAACCAACGAACGACGCGCTATTATACCCCTGGCAAAGACTAATGGGAATATGTCATTTCTGCACGACCGTCACCGTGCCGATGGTCTGGTAGTCCGCGCCGTCGGTGGTGGGCAGGATCGCGCCGTCGTAGTACGTGTATACCTTCACGCCGACTGTGTACTCGCCGGGCGGCAGATCGCCGGGCAGGGCGAGCGGGTGCGGATCGAAGACCAGCGCGCCCGGTTCCCAGCCGGAGGTCGGCGCGTTCCCGGTGGCGGGATAGCTGTCATGCTGGGCACGCAGCACGCCGGACGAATCGAGCAGGAAGACGGACACGCTGTAATCGGCCTCCAGCGGCGCGTCGGTGCTCCACCATAACTGTACGGGCAGCGTGTCGCCCTGGTTAACGCCGTCGCGGGCGACGGCCTTGTGCAGCGTGATGTGCTCGCCGTACTGCGTGATCTGCTGGTCCAGCACCGAGGCGCGGTCGTAGCGGAAGACGTAGATCGGCGCGCCCGCGTGATAGTACGTCAGCGTGCCGGTGCGCACGAAGCCTTCCTGTGCGAGCAGATCGATCACGTCGTGCTTCTTCCATTCCTCGCCCCAGTAGGGCATCCAGAGGCCGTCGGTCTGGTCGAGGTGCGCCTTGACGTAGGCGAGGAAGTCGTAGCCGTAGCGTTTGCGGTAGTCGTAGAGCGAGACGATCTGGTCTTCGGCCCCGGCGGGCAGCGCCAGCTTGAGGTGATACCACAGCGCGGCGTGCTCGCCTTCGACGTCCATCAGCACGGGATCGTCGGCGGCGTAGCGCGCGGCGATATCGGTCGCCATGGCGCGCGAGGGCGGGTGCACGAAGTAGGACGAGGTGGTGAACACCCCGTTGATGACCATGAAGGCCACCAGCCAGCCGCGCCCGAAACGTCCAAACGCGGTCAGGCCGTACCCGGCCAGCAGCGCGATCGGGACCATGATCACCGAGACGTTGCGATCGGTCAGCATGGGGAAGTAGGGCGCCATGCCGACCGTAAAGAAGATCGGGACGGCGAACCACAACACGGCCAGCAGCGTATCCGACAGGCGCCTGTCGCGCGGGATGCGGGACATCACGCCGGGGGTGCGCGCCAGCAGCGGCGCGAGCGCCCCGGTGAACAGCAGCATGCCGTTCAGCGCGACGGGCGTGCCGAACGACTCGACCGCGAGATATTTGAGCGTGTGCCAGTTGGTCGGCATGCCGTGGATGGTGAGCACTTCCACGTTGACCGGCGTGTTGGTGAACTGGTAGACCACGACGGGAATCCACGGGGCGAAAGCGATCACCGCCGCCGCGTTGATGGCGACGAAGTTGCGCCACGGCTCGCGCCCGCGCAGCGTGATCAGCGCGTGCAAGACGATGGCGACGTTGACCATGTAGGTGTAGTAGTGCAGGTACAGGCCGAGGACGGTGCTCAGGACGTAGCCGAAGGCCCAGCCGCGCCGGGGATGCCGCCGCCACTCGATGTAACAGTAGGCGGTGGTCATCATCACGAAAAAGACCATCGGATAGTCGCGGACTTCCTGCGTCAGCACGACCTGTTTATCGAGCAGGGTAAAAACCAGCGCGGCCAGCACGCCCGCTTCCGGCGTGAACAGGACCCGCCCGACACGATAGAGCAGCGCGATGCTGGCGATGCTGAACAGCACCGCTTCCATGCGCAGCGCGACCACCGTGCCGCCCACGACCGCTTCCCAGGCGCGCAGCATGATCGAATACTCCGGGCCGTGGTGATCGTGCACCATCGTCCAGGTGAGGTCCTGGACGCTGTCGCCGCGTGCCAGCCACAGCGACCAGCCTTCGTCGCCCCAAAGGCCCTGGTCGTTGAGGTCGTGAATGCGCAGGTAGGAGGCCAGCAGCAGGACGCCGAGCATGGCCCACAGCATCCAGCGCGATCGTGAGTGGGTGTGTGTGCGTGTGGTCATGAGGGGGAATTGTACCACAGGAGCAGCCGTTAGCGGCTAGCAATTGGCGGTTAGCCGAGAAGCAAGCAGCCGGTGCGATGGGAAGGAACGTCAGCAGTCGGAATGCGACAAAACGGGCGGAGCAAGCCCCGCCCCTACGAGCCTACCGGGCGCAACCTATCGCTTGATCGTTGCTTTTTGGCCCCTTGCTAATCGCTGAGCGCTGACGGCTGCGGTTTACAGCGTGATGTTCAGGATCGCTTCCGCGATGCCGCGCAGCTCCGAGGTGGACATCTGCGAGAGGCGCATCGCCAGATCCAGGTACGACTCGTTGATCGGCTGGGCGGCGAAGTGGCGCACCTCGTCGGGCAGGGTCTGGAAACGCTCGGCGTCCTGGCGCTGGGTCAGGGCCGCCCCAACGCGGCTGTTGCCGTCCACGAGCGCGGACAGGTTCATCTGGCAGGCGTGGGCCAGTGTGACCAGCACGGGTAGAGGGATCGGCTGGTAGCCCAGCTCGTAGGCCGTAAGCTGATCGACCGTCAGCCCGGTGTCCTCGGCAACCTGCTCGACGGAGAGACCGCGCTGCTGCCGGGCGGCGCGCACCATCGCGCCGATCAGCCGGTTGCGCAGCAGCACGTATTGATCGTGATCCACGGCGCGGCGGGAGGTCTGTTCGGCCAGCGTCTTGGTGCCCCAAAAATGGCTGACCGGCACGTCGAGCGCGTAGGCCAACAGCTCGACCTGGGGCAGACTGGGCATCGCCTGGCCGAATTCCCAGCGCAGCAGCGTGTCGGTATCTACACCGACCTGGGCCGCGCATTCGTCCAGCGAGAGCCGGGCGGTCTGGCGCGCGTCGCGGATCAGCACTCCCAGGATGCGCGCGCGCAGCAGATAGAGATCATCGAAATTCTGCGGCTCGCGGGCCGGTTCGGCGCGGTTCGTAGACTTGTGGCGCAGGCGTGCGGCAAAATCGCTGAAACTCATAGCCCGTTCCTCCCAGGACTGCGGGTCCGTTCGTATGGTTGCATTATACACGCGCCGGGGTGGGATGCAATGCGCCGCTGACGATGCGGAAGCGCTGCGGGCATGCTCAGCGCATCGTCAGCGGCGCCGGTCGCCGCGGCGATTCTGACGGGGGAAACGGTTAATTTGAGCTGCTTCGATCTCAGTAATTCGCCGCAAAGAGAATATTCATAAAAATTTAGAAATTGATCGGATTCTTTTCACAGAATTCACCATAAGATAACGATATATCCTTCTACGAGCACTTCCCTGCCCCCACATCATTCATCACAGTGACCTCGTGTATCGGCTCTCAGGAGAACGATCATGCTTAGACGCCTCAAGATATTGCTGGTTATCCCGATCCTGATGGTTGCATGGAGCGGGGGAGTTGTGGGGACGCCCCATGCACAGGCGGCAAGCGGCTTATGCCCCATCATCGACTGGAGCGGTGCGGCTTCAAGTGCGGCTCCCGTCTATCAACTTATTCTCAAGACTCTACCTGCGGGAACCGTCGTGCATTACGACCTTACGTCGTCCGGGCCTGCTTTGCTGATATTCGCGCTGCAAGACGCTGCGATGACCATAGCGTTTCAGACTGTACATTTGGGAACGCAACTGTCGGGCGTCACGACCATCTCTGCTGACGGGGAATACCAACTGGCGGCAGGGGCGTTGGGCGCTACGGCTCCCACGTATGAGTTGACGCTCTCCGTCAGCTATGAATGTGGCGTGGAAAGTGCCGCCGCAGTGTCTGCGGGTGGATCGATCTGCCCGGCGGTGCTGGACGGGCGGATCAATGCCGACGCGACGTTGGACTGCGCTGCGCCTATTGCCGTGTTTGCGGTGAATGGCGGCTTCGACATTTACGAGCCGGGGGCCGGGGGCGCGCCGGTGTTGTCGATCAGTGCGGGCCAGATCGCCAGTGCAGGCGCATCGACGGATGGGAACGTGCTGCTGGCCGAGGGCGTGTTGAGCAGCGGGCAGTCCGTGCAGTTGTATTACCTGACGACCGGGGAATTCAGCCTGATCACGACGTACCCCGATGGCAAACCGTACGTCATCGTGTGGGCGACGGGCGCGGCGGACCTGTATCACGCCGCCGGATAACGGCCTTGCCGTCCCGGTTTTTTTCTGCATCCGATTTATCTTCTCAGGAGATTGAGAATGTCGAAGGTTGCGAAGTTCCTGCTGCTGCCCTTGATTCTGATGCTCGTATTGAGCGGCGGTTTTGCCTTCGGGGCGCCGCGCGCACACGCGGCAGTTTCCCTATGCCCGATTATTAGCCAGAGTGGCACGGCATCCCCCAGTACGCCCCCCATTGAATACGCCACGGTGGTTTTGCAGGAAGGAACCATTGTCCATTACGAGGTGAGCGCTTCCGTTGCCTCGCTCCTCGTTTTTCAGAGCGCCAGTATGACGGGCCTGAGCGGAACGATAGAACAGCGGTTAGCGGATACCAGTATGTTGGGCACGATCGTTATTTCCGCGACCGGTACCTATCAAATGATGGCCGGGCTGCTGCCGTCTGCCGACAGCACGTTTACGATCTCAGTGACTTATGAGTGCGGCGAGCCTGACGCCGTGGTCAGCGCTTCCGCGTGGGGTCCGGCCTGTCCGGCGGTGTTGGACGGGCGCGTCAACGCCGATCCGGCCCAGGACTGCGCGGCGCCGGTCGCGGTGTTCCCCAAGCGCGGCGGCTATGAGATTTACGATCCGGCGTCGTCGAGCGGCCCGGTGTTGGTTGTGACGGCGCGGCAGATCGCCAACGCGGGCGTGCCCACCGGTGAAAACGTGCTGCTGGGCGAGAGTGTGTTGGGCGATGGGCGGACGGTGCAGCTTTACCGCCTGACGACGGGCGAGTTCAGTCTGATCACGACGTATCCCGACGGCAAGTCGTACATCGTCGTGTGGAACACGGCTGGCGGCGTGCATCACGACGCGAGCTAGCAGCCACCGGTTTTAAGGTACTCCCTCCACAGCGCCCCGGCTCATCACCGGGGCGCGTTTTTTTGCGCTAACCCGGTCTGCAAGGATGTGTTAGTAGGCTTCAATCGGGTTTAGGCTTCTTATTGCAAAGAGAATATTCATAAAAAATTGGAAATTACAGAATGTTTTACTTGAAAAACCAGCTTAAGATGGAAATATGTCCTCTTAAGGGTGCCGTCCATCTTTCCACCATTTATGGCGCTCCGCATGTCATTTTTTCAGGAGAAGAACAATGCCCAGTCGTTTCAAGTTACTGCTGGCTGTCTCGATCGTAGTGCTGATGTTGGGCGTGTTCGCGCCCGGAGCGCCGCGTGCTTTGGCGGCGAGCGGATCGTGCGAACTGCTGCACTGGACCGGTGTGGTTCCTTTTGGCGGCAGCCACACAGAAACGCTTACTCTGGATCTCCCCGCCGGGACCGTTGTTCATTACGAACTGACCGCCGATGCAGAGGCACTGTTTGCTGCTCAATATGTGGCGGACAGCCAGATCCTGCTGCACGAAACGATCTCAGCCTTCGGTCTGTCAGGGCATTTTATTGTCGCAGGACCAAGTACTGGGGCATTGATTCCGATACCGCTGCCTGGGGTCGGTCAGCTCATGGTGGGCCTGCTCGCTGCGGCGCAGGACACGACAGCAACTATTTCGGTCACGTATGAATGCGACGGCGCGGTGGTGTCTAACGCTGCTGCCTGGGGTCCGACCTGCGCGGCGGTGCAGGATGGCCGCATCAACGCCGATCCCGGCCAGGACTGCGCCGCGCCGGTGGCCGTGTTTGAGAAGCGCGGCGGCTACGAGATCTACGATCCGGCGGCAGGCACTGGTGTGCCGGTGCTGGCGGTCAGCTATGGCCAGATCGTGAACGCGGGCGTGCCCACGGGCGAAAACGTGCTGCTGGGCGAGGGCGTGCTGAGCAACGGGCAGACGGTGCAGCTTTACCGCCTGACGACGGGTGAGTTCAGTCTGATCACGACGTATCCCGACGGCAAGTCGTACATCATCATTTGGGCCAAGGGCGCGGGCGACCTGTATCACTACGCCGAGTAGCTCTGCCCCGTATTACCGTACTGCGGCAGATTTCAGCGTCCCGATCGCTCGACCGGGGCGCTTATCGTGTGCGGGGCGGTGGGATCGCGCCGCCGACTGCTTCTCAACGCGCGGGCGGTCCTGTGGTACACTTCCGCGTATGACGACGATTCCTTCCCCTGAGCTGCATCCGAACGACCGCACGCGCCGGATCTTGATCGCGTGGGTGCTGCCGCTGGCGATCTATGCCGCGCTGGCGGCGTTGATCACGTGGCCGCTGGTCACGCAGATCGGCACGCACGCGGCGGGCGCGGGGTACGCCGACGCCGACGAGATCATCCGGCACGGCTGGTGGATCAAAGAGGCCGTGCTGCACGGCGAAAATCCGTTCCGGCAAACGCTGCTGGCCTATCCGAACGGCTTCACCAGCACGCTGATGTGGGCCTACCCGCTGCGCTTCGGGCCGACTGCGCTGCTGGCGTTCGTGGTCGCGCCGCTGGCTGCGTACAACCTCGTGGTGCTGATCACGCTGGCGCTGAACGGGTTCGCGGCGTACCGGCTGGGGCTGGATCTCAGCGGGCAACCGCTGGCGGCGCTGCTGGGCGGGCTGGTGTTTCTGGCGTTTCCGGCGATGCAGGGCCACGCCAGCGCGGGTCACGTCGAGATTCTGACGCTGTGGCCGCTGGCGCTGACGGCGCTGTGCCTGTGGCGCATTTTGTGCGACAGTGCGGGCTGGCGCACGGTGATCGGCGGGGCGGTCTGCTTCGCGCTGGCGGCGCTGGGTATGGTGTCGCAGATCATTTACGGCCTGATGCCGCTGGTCGCCGTGTTCGGTCTGTACTTTTTGCTGTTCGCGCGGGATCGTATCGTCGTGCGCGGCGCACCGCTGCGCGATCAGCCCTGGGCGCGGGCGGCGGCGATGATCGTGCTGGGCGGCGTGCTGCTTCTGCCGTTTTTCGGGCCGCTGCTGACCGAGGCCGGGCGGGCGGAGGTCGAGGGACTCAGCGAGCCGGGACGCGTGGCCTACAGCGCGGATCTGCTGGCGTTCGTCAGTCCGTCGCCGTTCGGGCTCTTTGAGGACGCCGTGCCCGCCTATACGCGCGACGTGCTCGGCACGAACTCCGCCGAAGGCTCGGCCTACCTGGGCATCGCGGCGGTGGCGCTGGCGGCGGTGGCGCTGGCGACGCGCAAAGCCGCGCGGCCCTGGCTGGCGCTCGGATTGGTGGCGATGGCGCTCTCGCTGGGGCCGCTGCTGAAGTGGCGCGACCAGCCGGTAACGCTGCACTTCGAGAACTTCGAGACGGCGATCACGCTGCCGTGGGCGTTCGTGCAGGATCTGCCCGTGATCGACGCGACGCGCACGCCGGGGCGGTTCAACCTCGTGACGGGGCTGGCGCTGAGCGCGCTGGTGAGCCTGGGCGCAGGCGTGCTGCTGGGCCGGATGCGGCGGCTCCCGCTACGGATCGCGCTGGTGGGCGCGGTGGGTGCGGCGATCGTGCTCGAATACCAGTTGTTCTGGCCGTTCCTGACCGTGGACGCGCGGATGCCTGTCTATTTCGATCGACTGGCGGCGGAAGACGACGTGCGCGCGGTGGCCGACGTGCCGCTGGATAATCCGCTGGTGCAGAAGGCGGCGCTCTACGAACAGACGGCGCACGGCAAGCCGATCATCGCCGGGCACATTTCGCGCCGGACGCCGCAGGACCCGGCGGTGCTGCGCCTGATCGACGCGGCGGCGCTGGGCGACGAGGCCGATCCGCTGACGACGCTGCGCCGCCAGGATGTCGCGTATGTGCTGTCATCGGCGGGCGTGGTGCAAAAGCCGTTTTTGAGCGATCCCGCCGCCACGCTGGACCGGCTGCGCTCGATCTTCGGCGGGGCGGCGTATGAGGATGACGGAATCGCGGTGTTCGTCGTGCCGCGCGTGCCCGATCCGCCGGAGGGCTTCACGCTGGCCGTGACGGAAGGCACGGATGGGTGGAGCGCTGCCGTTCCGGTGGATGGCTTCGACGGGCGCTGGCTGGCGGCGGACGGCGATCTGTCGCTGGTGGCGGGGCAGGCGCAGGCGGGCGATCTGGTGTTCCCGGCGGCGTCCTACGGCGCGGCGGGGCCGATCGGCGTGTGGCTGGGCGGCGACCTGATCGACGCGGTGACGGTCGAAGCCGGGGCGGTGCGCGTCCCGCTGTGGCTGGACGCGGGCTTCCATACGCTGCGGCTGCGTGCGTTGGACGGCTGCACGACCTATGCGTTCGATCTCGCGTGCCTGAACGAGACGGCGCTTGCGCCGTCGTGCGCGCCGCTGGAACCACCGGTGTGCATCAGCGCGGCGTTTGGCGCGCCGACCTGGGAACCGGACTACTCGCCCCCGGTCACGCTCGACGCGGCGGTGGGCGGCGGATTGACGCTGCGGGCATATACGCTGGATCAGACGGCGGATGCGCTTCGCCTGCGGCTGTATTGGGCGGCGTCGAAGCCGCTCGACGAGAATTACGCGCTGTTCGTGCACGTTGCCGATCCGCAAACGGGTGAGCCGCTGGCGCAGTTCACCGGGTTTCCCGTGCTGCCGACGGACTCGTGGGCGGCGGGCACGCGTTGGCAGTCGGACGTGACGATCGATCTGCGTGACGTGCCGGAGGGGACCGCCGCGATCAATGCCGGGTGGTTCGTGCCGGAGACGGGGGAACGGTTGGGGATGGTTGAAGTGGGAGTTATAAGTCGATAGTTTTTAGTGGTTAGTCAAGGGCAAGAACAAAGCGAAAGGCAGACCTCACCCCCGGCCCCTCTCCAATCTGGGTTGGAGAGGGGAGACAAGCAGGTGAATGGGGCGATCCGTAGGGGCGGGGCTTGCTCCGTCCGTGGGCGACAAGGACGGGTCGGATTAGGTAGGGCGTATCGCAATACGCCCCTACGAGCGGATTGGGGCAACAAAAAACGGGGCGGGTCTATGCAGGCCCGCCCCGTTCGGTGTGCGCGGATTAGCCGCGAATCAGCTTGGGGATGTCGCGCAGCTTGGGCATGGTGCCCATCAGCAGCACGTTCACGCGGAAGATGCGCGAGGCCGCCCAGAACATGAAGATCACCGAGACGATCAGCAGTACCATGCTCGACAGGAGTTCACCTACCGGCACATCGATCACGGCGACGCGCATGCCCATCGACATCGGCGCGGTGAAGGGGATCATCGAGAGCACCTTCGCCAGCGTGCCGTTCGGCTCTTCCACGATGATCGACATGGCGAAGAACGGGATCATCGCCGGGAACGTCACGAACGTCACATAATTCTGACTTTCGCGTGCGGTGGTGCTCATCGCGCCGATGGCCGCCATCGCGGAGCCGAACAGCAGGTAGCCGAGCACGAAGTAGACGATCAGCAGGGCCAGCGCCGAGGGCGTCACGCTGAGGTCGCCCAGGCTCTCGAAGACGCTGCCCGCACGGCCACCGATCAGCATGAAGGTCCCCGCGAGCGTTCCCACCTGGATCAGCGAGAGCGTGCCCATTGCCAGCACCTTGCCGACCAGCAGGGGCAGGGGGCGCACCGAGGAGAGCATGATCTCGATGATGCGCGATTCCTTCTCCTGCACGACGCTCTGCATCACGTACCCGCCGCCCCAGAAGATCGACATCGCCAGGATGATGCCGAAGGCGTAGACCAGCACGAAACTCTGATTTTCGTTTTCGGCTTTGGTCGTTGCTGCCGAGTCAACGCGGTGCTCCTGCACGGTGGCCGGAGCGCGCAGCCGGAAGAACAGCGTCTGGTACGTATCCGCGTCGGCGCGCTGGAGCAGCGTGGCGAGCACGAAATTCTCGACGTACTGGTCGGTGTTGGCCGTGTCCATGCTGAAGCCGGTCATGTATTCAGAGACCTGACCCGTTTCGGTATAGTCCGGCTCGATGACGTACAGCACGTCGATTTCGTTCGCTTCGAGCGCATCCTTGCCCGCTTCGACGGTCGGATAGCCGTGGATGAGGCTGCGCATGCAGCCCGGCGACGTGAGCTGCTTGACGATGGCCGGAGACAGCGCGGCCACGTTCGACGCGTCGCAGGTGTCCGCCGTGACGTCGTAGCTTTGCGGCGGCGGGAACAGATGATCCGGCGTCAGGTCCACGAGGCCGATCACCTGACTGGTCCCGTTGATCTCCTCGGTGATGGACGAAGACGGCTGGTCGGTTTCGTCGCCAGAGTCGCGGGTTTCCTGGTACGCCTGGTAACCCATGAAGGCCACTGCCGCCAGCAGCGGAAACCCAAACGTGACGAAGAGATACGACTTACGGCGAACCTGCTGCCGCACCTCGTATAGAAAGACATCAAACCAGTGAGTCATCGCCCGAACAGGCTCCTTTTCTGCTTTTGCTTCCGCGCGGGGAGCGCATCCATTTCCTGCGTCGCGGTGGTCAGCGTGACGCTGCCTGCGCGCAGAGCCTCCCACAATGTGCGCGGGGTAAGGCGCTTGCCATACATCAACATGCCCAGCCGGAAGACCTTCGCCGCCAGCCACACGACCACGATGGTCGTGACCACCTGGATCACGAGGCTGATGCCGATCTGCTACATGGGGATATCAGTCAGGCCGATGCGCATGATCAGGCCGATGCCCGCCGTCAGCGGGAAGAACATGAAGAACACCGGCATCGCGCCGTCAGGATTGGTGAAGTACACGGATAGCAGCGCGATCGGCAGGACGTTGACCAGGGTCACGACGCTGGCAAGCTGGCGGCTTTCCGCCTCGGCGGTGACCGCCGCGCCGATGCCCAGCATGATGGCCGAAAACAGCGCGAAGTTGAGCACGAACACCACCAGGAACAGCAGCAGCATCGGGATATCGACCGCGCCGCCGCTGATGAAATCGCGCGCTTCTTCGAACTGGCTGGCGATCGCGATGCCCGCGACGGCCCACAGCACGATCTGGGTCAGGGCGAGCGCGCCCAGGCCCAGCAGCTTGCCCCAGAGCAGCTCGATGGGCCGCAGACTGGTCGCCAGGATCTCCATCAGGCGATTTTCTTTTTCTTCCACGACGCCGTTCATGAGGAACTGCGCGGTGGTGTTGGTCGCCATGAAGTACAGGAACGCGAACAGGAACGGCAGCAAGATGCGCCCGACTATGGCAAACTCGCCCAGCTCGTCGCCGGTATCCGCGTCGCGCAGGATCACGTCCACAGGCGCGGCGAGACGGTCGCTAGAGACGGGCAGATCGCCCGGTGCGCGGGCCGCAATCTGGGTGCGCATGAAGTCTTCCACGTCGCTTTGCAGCGCCGAAGGGATATTCTGCGCCGCGTAGAGATCTACCAGCCCGGTCATGACATAGTTGTCGGGCACGACGAAGTAGGCATCGAGCACGCCGCTGTCCAACTGTCCTGCGGCACGCTCTTGCAGCTTGTCGTAATAGGCCGCGAGGTCGTCAGGACTCGCGCCGTCGGCGGGGGCGGACACGTCCACATCGGTGACCGGGGCGAAGGTATCGTAGCCCGGCACGGTTTCGGTGATGATGCCCGCACGGTCGATATAGCCCACCTTCTGGAAGGCGTCGGTGTTGGTTTCGCGGTTGGCCGTGACCTGAATGATCAGGAACATGGCGACGAACGTGATCGCCGGAACGCCAAACGCCGTGAACAGAAAGCTGGGCCGTTTGAAGTTGAAGAAGTACTCGCGCTGGAGCACGAGCTTCACTTTATTCCAGGCCATGAGATTAGCTCCGTACCGGCAGTTCGCTGGGCTGTGTGTGGTTGTGGTTCCCGCCCGCCACCTGGATGAAGATCTCGTTCAGGCTGGGCACGGCCAGCTCGAAGCGGCGCACGCGATAGTTCTGGCTGGTGGCCATTTCCTGCATGATGGCGTCGGGCGTGATGCCGCTCGCCAGGTGCAGCAGGACTTCGCGCCCATTTTCGGCGTTTTCCACCGACGCGACGCCGGGCAGCGCGTTCCAGTTGCCTTCGCCTTCGACGATGACGGCGTTCTCCGCGAAACGATCGCGTACTTCCTGCACGCTGCCGTACAGCACGCGGTGACCGTGATCGACCATCAGCAGGCGGTCCGCCATTTCTTCGATCTGCTGCATCTGGTGGGTGGACATCATGATCGTCACACCGTCGCTGTTCAGGCTGTAGAGCAGGTCCTTGATCACCTGCGTGTTGACGGGGTCCAGGCCCGAAAACGGTTCGTCGATGATGATCAGATCCGGGTGATGCAGCACGGTGGCGATGATCTGGACCTTCTGCTGCATACCTTTACTCAACTCGCTGACCTTGCTCTTGATGTTCTCGCCCAGATCGACCTGTTCGAGCATGCTTGTGGCGCGCGTCTGCGCATCGCTGCGCGACATGCCCTTGAGCTGGCCAAGGTAGGTCAGGATGTCGATGACCGGCACGTTGCGGTAGAGTCCACGCTCTTCGGGCAGATAGCCGATACGTTCTTTGGTCCGGTCCGAGATCGGGCCGCCCAGAACTTCAATTCTGCCGGTGTCGGGCTTAAGGATGTCGAGGATCATACGGATCGTCGTCGTCTTACCTGCGCCATTTGGTCCAAGCACCGCGAAGATCTCGCCACTGTGCACGTCAAAGGTGAGGTCATCTACCGCGGTGAAATTTCCGTAACGCTTCGTCACCGAGCGCACGGAGACCGCATAGTTCGAACCAGGGGCAGCCATGTCTTGCTCCTTCAAGTAACGCCTTGTATCGACTGAGAAACCGGGGATAGGCGTGGAAAGAATAGCGCGTACACCACATCATTATACGCAGCCGCGCGAGCCGAGGTTGCAAAAACGCCGTAAAATCGCCCCCCGTTTGGCGATGTCCGACCCTACCTTAGACTCTAGCAGGCTGACGCCTGATCTGTCCCGCTGCACGCCGTAATTTTGACGCGCCAAAACCGGCCCGGAACGTGTTATCTACCGTGCGATTTCAAGCCCTGGTGCACGCGGCAGCCAGGAGAAAAACGGCTCGATCGCGTCTAAAACGTGCCTGCCGTGCTGACGTTGAACCAGCCGGGAATGTCCACGATCCAGCACTGGTACCCGTTCGCCAGCTCGTACTGCCACCAGACCCAGTATTCGGCCTGATAGGGTCCGCCGATCACCAGGGCCTGATCGCCCGCCTGCATGGTCTGCGCTTCGACGGATTCGGCGGAGGGCACGGCGCGGCAGTGCGATTCGTCACCCATTTGCGTGATCTGCACGACGGCATTCAACCCCATGCCGGGCGTGGTGTAGATCGGGTCCATCTCGATCAGCCAGCCGTCATTGTCCACGACCCAGCCGGTTTGCCCGCTGCCGAGGCCAACCTTCAGCCAGCGGAACCCTTCGGCGTCGGAGGACCGCCCGGTCCATAAAATGCGATCGCCCCAGTAGAGCGTATCAATGACCGCGGCGGACTGCCCGGGCTGGGCGCGCACGTTCAGCCCGGCCCCGCTGGCGGTGACTTCCAGCACGCGGTTCTGAAACCCGTCACGGTGATTGTCGGCCAGGGTGGCGCGATCCGGCTGCACCGCCAAACCCAACAAAAAGGCCGCGACCGCGACTGCCAGCCACATCCACGGTGAACGGCGGAGCCAAAGCATCATCGAACGCCTCCAAAAAAGTAGTTCGTAGGGGAGTTGCACACGATTTCATTATAGCGTTGGAATGGTCGTGGACGAAGTCGTTTGGTCAAAGTCGATAGGTGGGTGGGCGGCAGCGGGCAGGGCGAGGCATAACCGCGACCTCACCCCCGGCCCCTCTCCAATCAAGTTGGAGAGGGGAGACAAGCGTGCATGGGTGATTCGGTAGGGGTAGGGCTGCCCGACTCGGATTTTCTCGAAGCGGGAGGAGCAAGCGCGGCCCCTACGCGGCTGGGTTGGCTGAACGTGCCTGCTAGAACTGCGGCCCGACGACGGCATAGATCGAAAAGACCACGACCGAGGCGAGCGTGTACAGCGTCAGGACGTTGTTGACGTAGCGCCGCTCGTCGGGGAGGTCGGTGCGCATGTAGAGCGGGATGATGAACGGCGGCGGCAGGATCAGCATGGTAAACAGCGCGGCCTCGAACGGCGCACCGAGGTCGAGTAGATCGCGGATCAGCAGGCGGCTCAGGATCAGCGCCAGCGGGATCAGGATGGCGAGACGCACGGCGATCACGGTCGCGGCGTCGCGCAGGCCCGCCCGATCGAGCTTGATGCCGTAGCCGACGATGATCAGAATCAGCGGGATCAGCAGGTCGCTCAGGTATTCCAGCATACGCATGCCCGCGCCGATCACCGGGCGATCGTAGAGGAACGACTGTGCGCCGAGCAGATTGAGCGCGATCCCGGCCAGGATGCCGATCACGACGGGCGAGCTGAAAAACGTGCGCGCAAGCTGGGCGGGCCGCTGCGCGCCATCGCGGATGCTGAGCATGAAGGCCAGGAACACGAACCAGATAAATAACTCGTGGCCGAGGTCCATGACGGCCAGCGGACCGAGGCGATCGAGGCCGTAGGCGCTGCCGTACAGCGCGATGCCGACCATGCCGTACTCAAAGCCGGTCATCAGGAACGGAAAGTAGAGGTGCGGGATCGACCAGCGGCGCTGCGCGGCGCGCGAGGAGGCCAGCATCACGGCCAGCAGGACGATCATGGTGATGAAGATGGCGATGTACTTGGTTTGCAGATCGGTGTTCAGAAACGAGAGGAACAGCACGGCGGGCAGGGCGAAATTGGTCACCATCTTGCGCAGATCGTCGATGGTGTGTTCCGGCAAAAACTGCCGCCAGCGAATCCAGGCGCCCAGGCCGATCAGCAGCAGGATCGGCAGCACGCGGTTGACGATTTCGGTTGTTTGATCCATGTGAGCAGGTGTCCTGTGGGTTGAGCGTGATATGCGTCGTGCGCCAGGAGTGAGAAGGGGATCGACGGGCGCACGGACGTTTACTGTACCACAAAAGCGGGATCGTGCGCTGCGCGGCGGCGTCCGGCCTGTGAGGGGGCGGCTGAGGGAAACAAAGGCGGAGCCTGATATTGGCCCCGCCTCTCGATCTGGTCTATTCTTTTCAGTTTACACGGCACGTTTGCGCGGTGGCTGCCGGAAAAACGTGCTGTGGGACTTGGTGCGGCCTGAGTGGTGACACGCTCAGGCCGCGCTGCGTGTCTGGCGGTACGATTACGCCAGGGTCGCTACCCCTACCGTTCGATGGTCAGCACGACGCGCTGGTACGACGTCAGGTTCGGGCTGCCGTTGTCTGTGACTTCAATGATGAAGTGCAGAGTCTGGCCGTCAACTACGTCGGTGGGAACGGTGAACTGTGTCGTGACTTCGATCTCGTCCTCGATCACGTCAGCAATCGCCGGATCGCCTGGAACAACCTGGGCGGGGTAAGCGAAGGCCTGGCCGAACCAGCTCGCCTGCTCCTCAGCGGCCAGCACCGCACCCGGATAGGTACCCGCTTCTTCGTACTGCCACCAATGACCGACGAGATGATCGCCATCGGGATCGGTAGCCCTGGCGGTTAGCGTCACGACTTCACCCGGATGAACGGTCGTGCTCTCAGGGCTGAGCACTTCGACCACGGGATTGTGGTTGGCGTCCGCATATTCCGGCGTTACCGACCACTGAAGCCGTGCCGCGAAGTCCCGCTGAGCGGTTCCGAACCAACGCGCGGAATCGTAGTTCGCATCCACGGCGTTGGTGTCGGGGTTGATGTCTTCACCAACGCGACCACCCCAACCGCCCCAGGTGGGATCTTCGTCACCACGCAGGCCGTTGTCGAGGAGATCCATCCACATCGACGTATCGCCCTCGGAAATCCAAGAGCCCTGTTCCTGAGGAGCTGTCCAGACGACGTAACCGAGCGCACGGAGCTGCTCCGTATTCAGCCCGGAGAAGCCGAAGTGATCGGAGATGTCGCCAGCCACCATCTGCTTGCCGTCGCCCCAAACGCGGTAGATTGCGCCGAACGGGCCGACTTCGGAGACGTTCTCACGTATCCAGGCCGCGGAGAGATACTGCTCGTCTCCGGGCAGCACGGCGCTGCGCGCTCCGTATCCCCAGATTTGCGTCGACATCTGCCGGAATTCGATATCCGGCCAGTTGGACCCGATGTAGTCGGCATAAACGCCGTCCTGATCACCAAACGACGAGATGATGGCTTTATCGGAAACCTTTTCATAGATTGCCGACCACTCATCTGTGCCCTGATATTCTTCCGCAATCGAAAGCAGCGCCCGCCCAATCGTCGACTGGCCAGCGCCCGTCAACAACCACACCGGGCAGGAGTTGTCGTCGAGCAGCAGGCTCTTGATAAGGTCCGATCCGGCGCTGTCCTCTGAGATGTCGCCAGGGAACGCCACATTGCCAACGTAGATCTTGGACCGAAGGTCTTCAGGATCAGGGTAGCCCTCTGCGTGGACCGACAGCTTGGCGTAGACCTCGGCGTAGACTTCGACCGTGTCCTCAATGAAGCTTTCGTCTGCATTCCACCGCCAGCTCGTGAGCGGGTCCGTGATGCCGAAACGGCTATGTTCGGATTCGCCGGTGAAGACGGTACCCTGGCCGTCACCCTTCCAGTGCACGCCGCTGCTCTGGTAGACCAGTCCTTGAGTGTCGAAATCGTTGCTATAAAGCAAGTACCGGCTCAGGGTGTTGAGGTCATCCAGTTCCGGGTCGTGCAAGACGACAGTACGCGGCTTGCCGCAGTCCTGATTCTCTTGTGCTTCGGCGTTCCCCTGCACTGCCACCCCAAAGGAAAGCAGCATCGACAGCAGCAAGACCGCCGAAACGATCCTTGTGCCGAAGAAAGTTACCGGTCTGAGGTTGAGGTGTTTCTTGAACATCGGTTTTCTCCTTAACACGTTTCTATAAAATCGTTCATCGTGATGGAGGTAAGTGATAGTTAGCCAACGGTCACGATCACGCGCTGGTAGCGGGTCAGAGGCGGTTCGCCGCTGTCGGTGCCAGCCAGGATGATGTGAATGGTGTCGCCCGCCTGGGCGTCTTCAGGAACCACAAAGGAGGTCGTCGCGCCGTCGGTAGCGGAAAGCTCGACCGCACCGGCGTAGGACCCGGCTTCCTGGTACTGCCACCACGTGAGGCTCACGTCGTCGCCATCGGGATCGGAGGCCAAGCCGCTCAGGGACACGGTGCCACCGGGGGCGGCAGTGAGATCAAGCTCGCCGTCGATGGTCACGGCTGGCTCGTGGTTGGCTTCGTCGTAGCTCATGACGGCCCAATCCGTGCGGGCGGCGAAGTCGTTCTGGATCGCGTCGATCCAGCGTACCAGCGGATACGAGGTGTCCGCTTCGCCCGTGTAGGGATTAAAGTCGACTACGGCTTCCCCGTCTTCCCAACGATTCGGGTTTTCTTCAGACTGGATCAGGCGGCCACCCCAGCCCCCGAAGGACGGGTCATCGATATTGCGCAGGCCGACATCCAGCAGGTGCATGAAGGACGGCGAGTCGCCTTCGGAAACGAAGTCATACCGCATACGCTCGCTGTCTGCCGCCACCTGCGGGTTCCAGCGCGTGTATTCGGTGTCGCCAGCGAGACGCAGACCATCGCCCCAGGTGAAGTAGTGCGCCAGCAGGTCGCCGTGATTGAGCTTGACGTGCTCGGCAAACCAATCCCCGTTCAGGTACGTTTGCAGCTCGGCAGGCACGGCGCGAGGCCAGGCATACGCGAAGCTCCAGAACTGCGCGGAATCGTAGTAGACCTTGACGTCGGGCCAGTTGGGCGCGATGTAGTTCTGATAGGTGGCGTCCTGGTCGAGGATGGTGAAGATCACGGCCTTCTCGGACACCTTCTGGTAGATGGCATCCCATTCATCCGTGCCTGCATATTCTTCTTCGATGGACTTCAGCGCGCGCGCGAAGGTGTTGGTCCCACCCCAGATCATGACGTAGACCGGCCCCGGATCGTCATCGAGCAGGATGTCTTTGATCCAATCAGAGCCTTCACTCGGTGCCGCCATGTCGCCTTCAAAGTTGATGTTGCCGACTTTCACGAGGCTCTGCAGGTATTCCGGCGACGGGTAGTCCGGCTTGTGCTGGATCAGGTTGTCGTAGATGTCGGCGTACATGTAGAGGTAGAAGTCGATCCACTCGGTTCCGGCCCAGCGCAGGTCGGTGCGCTCGCCGTAGCGTTCGGCGGTGCTTTCTATCTCGGACGTGAACAACGTGCCCAGGCCATCACCGGCATAGTGCCACTGGGAGCTGCTGTAAACCAATCCTTCAATGTCGAACTCGTTGGAGTAGAGCAAGAAACGGATGAACGAGTTGATATCGTCGGCCTCGCCGTCGCTGGTCATGATGACGCGCGGTTTGGCGGTTTCATCGTCCTGCGCCTGGGCCTGACGGGAAGAGACGATTCCAGAAGTGAGTGTGAGGGCAACGATCAAGAGGGCGATGACGGTTTTGCTGCCGAGGGAGCCTGACAGCTTGAGGAAACGTTTCATTAGTAGCGCAATCTCCTGTTTATTCTAATTGTTTACCAAACGGCGGATGCACCTTTTGCACGACGGGACACGTTGAATGCCTCCTTCCTTTCCGCCCGCTTATGACGTGCATCTATACTCCGCCGAAATACTCTTTCGGTAGATTGTTACTCACTTAAATTATTGAATAAATATTCAATCAAGAATATAAATTCAATACTTACAATATACTCTCAAAACGCTCTAATGTCAAGAATTTCGACTATGTTTTAAGGTTGAGGCGGGGCCTTGGGCACGGCGCGCGACCGTGAATCCTGACCCTTCGGGAGCGCGCTGCGAGCGTGTCTTGCGGCGCTGTTTGGGGTTTGAGGCTGCTTGCCGTTAAAATGTAGGTGAAGTTGACACATCCCCATCGATACCCGAATCGACGCGACCCGCTTGCACACGAGAGGAAAGAGCATGAGTGGACTTGGCGCATTCACATTTGTCTTGCACAGCCACCTGCCGTATGCGCGGCTGGCGGGACGGTGGCCGCACGGCGAGGAGTGGATTCACGAGGCTGCCAGCGAAACGTACATCCCGCTGTTGAATGCGCTGTATGAACTGCGGGAGGAGGGCGTGAAGTACAAGATCACGATCGGCATCACGCCCGTGCTGGCCGAACAGCTCGCCGACGAAGACGTGAAGAATCACCTGGACGAGTACCTGGAAGATAAGATCGCACGGTCCAAACAGGACGTGCTGCGCTTCCGGGGCGAGGATGAAGCGCTGGCCGTGCCGCGTGAAGAAGCGAAAGAAGGCGATCTGCCGCCCGTGGACCGGTTGGCCGTGGGCGAGGCGCTGGAGCGCGCGAATCAGGCGGTGGGCAGCGAAGACGAGGATCTGCCCGTCGAGGACGAGGATCGCCAGATGGGGTCCGCCGTGACGGGGGATATGCCCGAAAAGCCCTGGTGGGTGGGCAACAAGCACCTGGAATATCTGGCCGGGTTCTACCAGGCGTACTACGAGAACATCAAGGATTCGTTCGACCGCAAGTACAACCGCGACCTGCTGGGCGCGTTCAAGCTGCTGCAGGACGAGGGCTACATCGAGATCACGACCAGCGCGGCGACCCACGGTTATTTGCCGCTCCTGGCGCGCGACAGCGCGATCTGGGGCCAGCTTACGACGGGCATCGAGAGCTACCGGCGCTTCTTCGGGCGCGATCCGCGCGGGATCTGGCTGCCGGAGTGCGCGTACCGGCCCGCGTATTACGCCGAAGATGGCCGCATTCGCCCCGGCATCGAGTATTTCCTGGGGCAGAAGGACATCGAGGTCTTCTTCAGCGAGACGCACCTGATCACGGGCGGTGTGCCGGTCGGTGTGGCGGCGGGCGAGGCGATCGGGCCGTACGGCGAGATCAAGCGCCGCTACCTCGTGCCGATGTCCGCACAGCCCGTGCCGACCGATCCGCTGACGACGTTCCGCGCATACTACGTCAGCGACAGCACGTCCGGGACGCGCGCCGAAGGCCACAGCGGCGTCGCGGTGATCGGGCGCAACAACGAGACAGGCCAGCGGGTCTGGTCGGCGGACTGGGGTTACCCCGGCGACTTCGATTACCGCGAGTTCCACCGCAAGGACGGCATCAGCGGTTTGCAGTACTGGCGCGTCTCCGGCGCGCGAGTGGATCTGGGCAGCAAGGATTTTTACCACCCCGACTGGGCCGAAAACAAGATCCGCATGCACGCGCAGGACTTTGCCGGGCTGGTGGAGCGGATCGTCAAGAGCCAGTGGGAAAGCGGCCTGGGCTATGGCATCATCGCGTCGAACTACGACACGGAGCTGTTCGGGCACTGGTGGTTCGAGGGCGTCGAGTGGCTCAAGCAGGTGCTGCGGCTGCTGGCGAAGAGCGAGATCGTGGACCTGACCACGGCCAGTGATTACGTCGAGCAGCACGCGCCGGATCAGATCATCCACCTGCCGGAAGGCAGTTGGGGCGCGGGCGGCACGCACTTCACCTGGGACAACAACGACACGCACTGGATGTGGACGCCGATCCGCGAGGCGGAACAGCGCATGGAGCGGCTGGCGAATCAGTATACGGATCGCTACGACAGCGACGAGCATCTGCGCGGCGTGATGAACCAGATGGCGCGCGAGCTGCTGCTGCTGGAAAGCTCCGACTGGCCGTTCCTGGTGACGACCGGGCAGGCGCGGCAGTACGCAGTGCAGCGCTTCAGCCAGCACGTCGAGCGCTTCAACGATCTGGCCGACAGCGTGGAGTACGGCAGCCCCGACGGCGCGCTCGCGGCGCGACTGTGGGAGCGCGACCGGCTCTTCCCCGACATCGATTACCGCTGGTGGACGACGCGGTAAATCCGGCGTTTCCCTGATGATACTCACGCGCCCGCCTCAGCCGAGACGGGCGCGTCTGATTCCGTCGATGGCGCGTGCCTGCTACGCCGCAGCGCCCAGACTTGAGCCGATCTCTCCGGCCCAGGCCGTGATCGCGCTCCAATTCCGGTAGTCTCCGGCTTTTGCACCGATCACGTAGCGGACGAACAACTTTTGCAGCGGTTTGAGCTTGCTGTAATCCAGCGCGCCGCCAAAGAACGCGACACTCACAGGCTTGACGCCGGGCGCAGCGTGCAGCACGCCCTTGAAATAGGTTCTATCGGCGGTTTGCTTCTCTTTGAAGCTCAACTTGCTGCTGTTTTTGGCGACGTGTCCAAGCATGGGATCGATGAACAGCGGCACACCGCCGATCTCGCTGGCTCCCGTGCGGGTGAGTTCGAGCGACGTCACAAAATAGGCGGTGGGCATCTTTTGCAGGGCCTGTTGATGCGCCTTGAGGAAAGCTGTTGCGCCGCGATGCCAGCCCAGGATCATCGGCGCGCCCACGATCGCGGCGCTGTACGCGCTGAGATCGGAGACGTCTGCCATTGCGCGAACCTCGACGTCCAACCCGCTGCGCTGGAGTTCTTCGGCGATTTTCTGCGCGACAGCGGTCGTGGACCCGGCGTTGCTTGCATAGGTGACCAGAATTTTGCGTGCCATGATCGGATTTTCTCCCCCGTGACCAAATGCTGACGAACTATTTCTATTCTACGTGCAGGTGAATAAAAGGGTGCATCAAGATGTGACACGCTTTCTGTGGCGAGCGCAGCCGAACTATAATGCGGGGTGGGTCCGGTGACGGAAAGGAGCGGGCGATGCGGCGGGTCGTGATAGTTCTGCTCGTGGGAGTGCTGGGGCTGGCGGCGGGGATGCCGGTGCGGGCGCAAGGGGACGGCGAGCACCCGGTCATCACGCCGGAAAACGCGGATCGACTGGTGCAGATCGGGCAGTTGGGACGCGGCTGGATCAATGCGGTGGAGTGGTCGCCGGACGGGAGCGTGCTGGCGGTCGGCAGCTCGAACGGGGTGTACCTGTACGATGCGAGCGACTGGGACGCGCCGGCGCGCGAACTGCCGGGCTATACGCGCGCGGTGATGGATCTGGCGTGGCATCCGAGCGAGAACCGTTTGGTGACGCTCGACAGCGACGGCGCGCTTCGGCTGTGGCAGGTGAGCCAGGACGACGCCGAGGAACGGGAGATTCACCAACCGGGAGGCGACGCGTATGAAGCGACTGCGCCGCAAAACCGGTGGTTCCGCTCAGTTGTGTATGCGCCCGACGGCACAATCATGCTTTTGTTCGACTTGCCCGGCGGTGTCCAATTGGTGTGGGACGCCACAGCCGGACGTTATCTTGATGCGTCGGAATACGAGGTCGTGATGGACACGGTTCCCTGTCTTTACACGGGTGTCAACGATCCGCTTTGCAGGCAAGATGACAGCACGGTGAACCTGTACCGGGGCGGCGACGCTCTGCCGCTGAGCACACTGGATACCGACTTCTATAAGTTTGGCGCGCCGCCGGTTTTTAGCCGCGACGGGACGCTTCTGGCGGTGGGTGGTTGCAGCGCGCTCCAACGCGGGGGAAATGTCTGCGATACCTACGGCGTCGATATCCTCACGATCAACGAGAGGCGTTTCGAGACGTTGTCATCGCTCTCAACACAGTTGAGCACCGCGATCAGAGCCATGGCATTTAGCGCCGACAATCGTTATTTTGCGGTGGCAGATGTGCGTATGGTCTACGTTTGGGATCTCGATCGCACCTGGCTGCGGGCTGAGCTGGGGGGCTATGGCGGACCGATACAGTATCTCGCGGCAGATCCGGGCGGTGAATTTATCGTTTCCGGTCACGGTACGACTCTGCCGGGCAACGCGACGGGCGTCAACGCCTGGGATGCGGATTCGCTGGCGGATGGTCAGCCGCTGTGGAGCCAGCCGGGAAACGGGCCGTTTGCGTTCAACGCAGATGGCTCGCTGCTCGCGGTTGGGAACAGCGCGCTCTACCATTACGGCACTTATGAAGGCGCGCATACACAGGGTCGCCTGTGGAGCGAGGACAACGTGCTGCTATCGACAATCGATCCGGCGCTGATCGACAATCTCCTTGAGGTGGCCGATCTGGAATTTGACGCTCAGGGAAGACTGTTTGCATCAGCTTATTCGCGTCCTCTGGAAGTCCTGGACTTTGACGCGAACACGGTGCAGTTCGTGGACGTTGGCATGGGAAACAGGCCATTCGACCTGTCTCCCGATGGCAAGTATGTCGTGCTCGAAGCGTGGGATACCCCTGTACTCCTGTTCGAGACCGAAACGCTTTTGGCGAGCCATTCTCGCGCGGCTTCCTTTGTTGACCTGGAACCGGTTCTGGACTTTCGGGAGATTGCGCCCGACGTCGACGCGGCCCAGTTCACGCCCGATGGACGCTACGTGGTTGCCAACAGCTCCACAGAAGTGCAGGTGTGGCAGATCGATCCGCTCGCTAAAACGGCCACGATCGAGTTTCCTACTGAGCGCGTTTTAGACCGGTACGATCAGGAGATGTCGCCGGACATCACGGCGCTGGCCGTGTCTCCCGATGGCCGATTGATCGCGGTCGCGCGCTGCTATTGGGGAGGATCCTTCACGTTTGCGAACGCCGAGATCTGGCTTGTCGATCTGCAAAGCGGCGAGATTGTGGCGGATCTAAAGGGGCATACGGCATCGATCCGGTCGCTCCTGTTTTCGAACGACGGGCGGCTGCTCTATTCCGGCAGCGGTGACCTAGCTCTAGAGGATGGGCACAGCCCGTCAAAAAACCCCGACAACCGCATCCGCGTGTGGGCGGTTCCGGCGGAATAGGATGCCGGAACTCCGTTTTTTGCATCGACTATCGCTGGTGGACGACGCGGTAAATCCGGCGTTTACCTGACGATTGACACGCGCCCGTCTCGGCTGAGGCGGGCGCGTGTATTTCCGGGGCCGGAATGCGCCTATAATGCGGACAGGGTCCGGTGACGGAAAGGGGCAGCTAATGCGGCGGGTCGTGATAGTTCTGCTCGTGGGAATGTTAGGGCTGGCGGCGGGGATGCCGGTGCGGGCGCAAGGGGACGGCGAGCACCCGGTCATCACGCCGGAAAATGCGGATCGACTGGTGCAGATCGGACAGTTGGGGCGCGGCTGGATCAACGCGGTGGCATGGTCGCCGGATGGGGGCGTGCTGGCGGTGGGCAGCTCGAACGGCGTGTACCTGTACGATGCGAGCGACTGGGATGCGCCGCCGCGCGAGCTGCCTGGGTACATGAGTGCAGTGATGGATCTGGCGTGGCATCCGAGCGAGAACCGGCTGGTGACGCTCGACAGCGACGGCGCGCTGCGGCTGTGGCAGATGAGCGGGGATGACGCCGAGGAACGGGAGATTCACCAACCGGAACTGCCGCCCTCCGAGGGGTGGGAAGGCGTCTATCCCAACGCCGGCTATGGGTACCATCTGGCCTACGGCCTTCAGGAATACAGTGGGAATGACGCGATCTATGTCGTCGTTTCACTTGCGCCGAACCAGTACGTCATCTGGAATGCCGCAGCCGGGTATTACGTAGGGACCAGTTATACCGTGGTTGCCGACACGATCCCGATCTCCGACGATCGCTGGACGGTAACACCGTACTTCATCGAGCTTGGCGAGAACGCGTGGATAGCTCTCAGGACGTGGCTCACGTTCGATCCTGCCCACGCCTTGCTCGCGGTCGTTGACTGCGGGGACGCTTATGCCGGATCGCCGGTGTGTCGGTTGGGCGCTGGCACGGCGGCGCTCTATCGACTTGGGGAGACCGAGCCGCAGAACATACTGCCCACGGATTTTGCCTTCTTCGAAGTGACTCCGGTGTTTAGCGCGGATGGCAGCGCGCTGGCTGTGGGCGGCTGCCGGACGCTGCAGCGCGAAGAACGGTACTGCGATGCGTACGGCGTGGATGTCGTTACCGTCAAGGACGGCGTGTTCGACAGGGTGGATACGCTCGCCCTGTCGCTGGGCACGGCCATCACGAGCATGGCGTTCAGCCCGGATGCGCGCTATGTGGCGGCTGCGGATGCGCGTGTGGTGATCGTGCACGATCTGACGCAGCCGTTGCCGGACGTCGAGCTGACCGGGTACGGCGGCCCGGTCATTTTCCTGGCGGCCCAACCGGGCAGCCCGGTGATCCTGTCCGGTCACGACGCTATATCCGGCGGGCACGGAACCGGCGTCAACGCCTGGACGCTCGAGTCATTGACCGATGGTGAGCCGCTGTGGAGTCTGCCGAGCGGCGGACCTCTGGCGTTCAATGGCGACGGCTCACTGCTGGCGACGGGTGACGAAGCATACTATTTTAACGGCGCACGCACGGAGCCGAGCCTCTGGCGGATCGATGGATTTGGACCGGGGCGCATCTTGAACGAGGCCGTGGACGCGCTGAACGAGACGGTCGATCTGGAATTCGATTCGCAGGGCCGGTTGTTTGCCTCCGTGGATTTCTGGAGGCTCGCCGTGGTGGACTTCGACGCCGGGACGACGCAGATTCTTGACTTTGGGGTGAAGAATACGCATTTCGGCCTATCGCCGGATGGCCGCTATCTGGCGCTCGAACCGGGCGGCAGCCTGCCGTTCGTGTTCGAGACGGAAACGTTCCTGGCGATGCCGCCGGACGCCAACATGTTTCACGATCTGGCGCCTGTGCTGGACTTCCGAGGCAGCGATCCGCCGGTATACTCAGTCCACTTTACGCCGGACAACCAGCATCTCATTGCGATAGGGAAGACCGAAGCACAGGTCTGGCAGATCGATCCGATCGCGGAAGTTATGCGGATCAACTCGCCGCTTGAGCAGATTGCAGACGCAGGGCACAACGAAATGGTTCTCGGAACTGTGGCGTTCGCAGTCAGTCCTGACAGCCGCTTGATGGCATTCGTTGGCGCGTACATGGATAGCAATGGGGCACCGTCGAACGTCGGGATATGGCTTGTCGATCTGGGCACAGGCGACGTCGTGGCGGAACTGGACGATTATGGCACGTCGGTTAGGGCGCTTGCGTTTTCCAGCGATGGCCGCCTGTTGTATTCCGGCAGCGGCAGCTGGGCGGTAAACAATGGGAGCGCGCATATAACCACCGACAACCGCATCCGCGTGTGGGCGGTTCCGGCGGACTAGGATGCCGGGAGGCGGCAGATCGCGTAAGATAGACTCACGAAAGACTCAGCGGTGCCCTGGCGTCTCGCAACGGAAAGGGTAAGTCATGAACGTGCTGTTTGTCTCGGCGGAGATGGCCCCGTTTGCCAAGACGGGCGGGCTGGGCGACGTGGCGGGCAGCCTGCCGCGCGCGCTGCAAGCGAAAGGGATCGACGCCCGCGTGGTGATCCCGCTCTACGGCCCGATCAAGGCGCGCTATGGCGACGATCTGCGCCCCCTGTTCACGTACCAGTTTTCACGGCGCAGCGGCACGGCAGATGTGCACGTGTACGGGCTGAAGCAGGACGGCGTGCCGGTCTACTTCCTCGAAAGCTGGCCGTTTTTTAGCGGTGGGGAATACATCTACACCGATCTGAACTGGGACCGCGAGCGCTTCGTGTTCTTCTCGCAGGCGGCGATGGCGCTGGCATGGGAGTTGGGCCTGGGGCGTGACGGCGGCGAAGGCTGGTTTCCGGACGTGCTGCACGCGCATGACTGGCATACGGGGCTGGTCCCGTTCTTGCTGCACGAGGCGCGCCGCGCGCCGGAATGGCGGGACGTCGCCAGCGTGCTGACGATTCACAACATGGGCTACCAGGGCTGGGAAGCGGGCGGCTATTTGTGGGCGGCGGGCGTGCCGGGGCGCCACGAGCCGAATCTCGTTTACCAGGACAAGACCGACAACCTGCTTGGTATCGGGATCGCCTATGCGGACAAGCTGAACACGGTCAGCCCGCGCCACGCTGCCGAGCTGCACTATCCGCGCTTCGGGGAAGGGCTGGAAGGGCTGATCCGCGTGCGGGATGCCGACTTTACGGGGATCCTGAACGGGCTGGACATGGAGCGCATCGATCCGGCGGCGGATCCGGCCATCGATCACCCGTACGACGTGAGCAATTTCCGCACGGAGCGCATGAAAAACAAGCGCGCCCTGCAAAGCGCGCTGGGGCTGGAGCCGGACGAGTCGATTCCGCTGATCGGCATCGTCAGCCGCCTCGTGGACCAGAAGGGCTTCGATTTCGCCATTCCGGGGCTGCGGCTGGTGCTGGCCGAGACGGACGCGCAGCTCGTCGCGCTGGGATCGGGCGATTTCGACCTGGAAACGCACCTGCGCACGCTGGAATGGGACTTCAACTGGAAGACGCGCGTGATGATCGGCTACAATCCCGCGCTGTCGATGCGCATTTACGCCGGGGCGGACCTGGTGCTGGTGCCCAGCCGTTACGAGCCGTGTGGCCTGACGCAGATGATGTCGATGCGCTACGGCGCGCTGCCCGTGGTGCGCGAAACGGGCGGGCTGGCCGACACGGTCGAAAATTACGACGGCGGGAGCGCCGACCGGGGCACGGGCTTCACCTTCCTGTGGGAAGAAGATCAGGCCGTGCGCGGGACGCTGCGCTGGGCCATGAACACGTTCCGCACGCGGCGCGCGGCGTTCGAGCGCATGCAGGAGCGCGCGATGCGCCTCGACTGGAGCTGGGACAAGCCCGCGCGCGAGTACGTGGCGATGTACGAAAAGGCGCTGGCGATCCGGCGTGCGTGATGGTTGGGTGAGGGCACTTCCGATAGGACTCGAAAATGGCGGAGGACAAACGTAAGCTGGCGTCGTACGGCGTGGATTTCGTGACGGCGCTGCCCGTGGAGGAATGCGTGCAGCGGCTGGAACGGGCGCGGCCCGATCCGGCGGGGCGCGGGCTGGATACGCTGCTCGCGCCGATGGAGCAGCAGATCGATCTGGGCGACGTGCGCACGTTTACCCTCGAGCGGCGTTATCCGGGTGCGATGCACCCGCTGCGGCTGGTGGGCGAGCTGGACCGGGACGCCGACACGGGTGGAACGTGGGTGCACGGCGCGGTGACGCACGACGCGGCCAATCAGGTGTTGATCGAAGGCATGCTGCTGTTTTTCGCGTTCTTTTTGATCTCCGCGCTGTTTTTTTTGCGGCTGCGCGTGGAGGGATTCATGTTCTCGCTCCCGCTGTTCCTGGTGCTGCTGATCGTGTTCTCGATCCGGTGGCGGGCGCTGCGCCGCGCGACGGAAGACATGGGCCGGTGGGTGCGGCGTAAGCTCTATGTGACGCCGGGGCAGGTGCGGTAGAAACGCATTGAAATCAGTGCATTTAACATAAGCGTTCAGTACACAGAACATGCTATACTCAAACCATTAAAGGCTTGATTTATGTTTGTGCATTCGATACTGCGATAATTAAACAAACTGACTTATAACCATTTTGCATCCCAAGGAGCACATTTGGCTATGCGATCGAGAGCCGTGATTTTGGCCGGAGGCGAAGGCAGCCGCCTGGGGGTCCTGACCGCCAAGCGCGCCAAGCCCGCCGTGCCTTTTGCCGGGAAGTACCGCATCATCGACTTCGTCCTCAGCAACTGCGTGAATTCCGGTATTTTTGACGTGCTGGTCCTGACCCAGTACCGGCCTCACAGCCTGAACGAACACATCGCGCTGGGCCGCCCGTGGGACCTGGACCGCTCATTTACCGGCGGCGTGAAGCTGCTCCAGCCCTACCAGGGGCGCTTCGACACGGACTGGTACGCGGGCACGGCGGACGCTGTCACGCAGAACCTGAACTTTGTGCGGCGCAGCCATCCGCGCAACACGCTGATCCTCTCCGGCGATCACATCTACGAGATGGATTACGACATGCTGATCGACTTCCACGAGGAGAACAACGCCGACGCGACGGTGTGTGTGATCCGCGTGCCGATGGACGAGGCGTCGCGCTACGGCATCATGGCCGTGGACGAGCACGATCACATCGTGGATTTCGTCGAGAAGCCCGCGAATCCGCCCGGCGATCTGGCGAACATGGGCGTGTACGTCTTCAAGACGGACGTGCTCGACCGCCTGCTGGTGGAAGACGCGCTCAAGGACGACTCGCGCCACGACTTCGGCTATAACATCATCCCCAGCATGATCGCCAAGGGCATGAACGTGATCGCGTATCCGTTCGGCGGCTACTGGATCGACGTGGGGACGATCGACGCGTACTGGGAAGCGCACATGGATCTGCTCGATGCGCCGCCCTCGCTGGACCTCAACGACCGCTCGTGGATCATTCATACCCGCAGTGAGGAACGCCCGCCGGTTCGCATCGAAAAGGGCGCGATCATTGAGGACAGCATGATCACCGACGGCGCGGTGATCGCCGCCGGGGCGCACGTGGTGCGCAGTGTGGTGTCGCCGGGCGTGTACATCGGTCCGGACACGTATGTGTACGAGAGCGTGATCCTGACCGACAGCTACATCGAGAAGGGCGCGCGGATCGAGCGCTCCGTGATCGATAAGGGCGTGGTGGTTGGGTATGGCGCGCGCGTGGGCGAGGCCGTCGACGTGGGCGATCTGGCGATCTCGTGCGTTGGCAAGAACACGACGATCCCGCCGAACTTCATCGTGGAGCGCAGCGCCGTGCTGGGCACGGATCTCGACGCGGCGGACATTCTGGACCAGTACCCGGAGGGCGTGATCCCGGCGGGGCAGCAGATGAAGTTCAGGACACGGCAGTAGGGCAGAAGCAGTTGCCAGTCGTTAGTTGGTAGTGTTTAGTAAAGGTCAAGGGCCGTTCACGAACGGTTGATGACACGAGAGTGAAAGCGAAGGGCGGGGCGATGTGGCTTCGCCCTTTTCTGTTTGGGGGAAAAAGGCGTTTGGGGCAGGCTGGTAGGGGCAGTTTTGAGCGGCCCTATATACAGCAAGGCCCGATGGGCGGCTCTGTCTTTAGTAGGGGCGGGGCTTGCCCCGCCCGTTGTCAGCAAAGCCGGGTAGGGCAAGCCCTACCCCTACGCACATCCGACCTGGCGACTTGCTCCCTAACCATCCGTTTATGTGGTGCACAGGGGGCATACTGCAATATGCCCCTACCGATCTTGTGCGTGAGCGTGCCGGACTGTCAGGCGCAGCCATTGAGATGGCCGGGTGAGTCCGGTTGGAGCAGGGGACGCAGCGCGTGCCACGCGCGCAGCGTCTCGCCCACGCTCCACGCCTGCGCGGTGCAGCCGTTGGGCGTGTGGGCGGGATCGGCGTCGAAAATCTCGCTGATGCTGCCCAGGCCGTGATCCGCGAGGTGATCGGCCAGCGGCTCCAGGTAGCTGAACGCGGCCCGCGCATCCCCGAAGGCGCGGTAGTGCGCGCTGGCGAACGGGCCCAGCAGCCAGCCCCAGACCGTGCCCTGGTGGTAACTCACGTCGCGCTGGACGCGGTCGCCGCCGTAGTGGCCCACGTAGTCGTTTTCGTCGGGCGGCAGGCTGCGCAGCCCGTAGGACGTGACCAGCTCGCGGGCGCAAATGCTCACCACAGCGCGGGCGTGCTCGCTTTCGAGCAGCGGGAAGGGCAGCGACACGGCGAAGATCTGGTTGGGGCGCAGCGTCGGATCATCCCCTTCAGGGCTGTCCACCACGTCGTAGAGGTAGCCGCCGCTGTACCAGAACCGGTCGTTGAAGCTGGCGTAGACGCGATCCGCTTCTTGCGTGAAGCGCGCGGCGTCGGCGTCATTGCCCAGCGCGGATGCGATCTCGGCGGTGATGCGCATGGCGTTGTACCACAGCGCGTTGATCTCGACAGGCTTGCCGACGCGCGGCGTCACCACCCAGTCGTCAATTTTCACGTCCATCCAGGTGAGCTGTGTGCCCGCTTCGCCCGCATGGAGCAGGCCGTCGTCGGGATCCTGGTGGATGTTGAAGCGCGTGCCTTTGGTGTACCAGTCGAGAATGTCGAGCATGGCCGGGTACAGCTCGCGGATCAGCGGGTGCGACTGGCCGCACGCCTGATAGTAGGCGTAAATCGCCAGGAAATACCACAGCGCTGCATCGACCGTGTTGTATTCGGGCGCGTCGCCCGCATCGGGAAAGCGGTTGGGCAGCATGCCGCGATCCACGTAGCGCGCGAAGGTGCGCAGGATGCGCGCGCCGTCTTCGTAGCGCCCGGTGACGAGCGTCAGGCCCGGCAGGGCGATCATCGCGTCGCGGCCCCAATCGCTGAACCACGGATAGCCCGCCAGAATGCTCGTGCCCGTCTCGCCTTCGATGTCGCGCGTGACGATAAACTGGTCGGCGGCCAGCACCAACTGCTGAATCCAGTCGGGCGCGTCGGCGGCGTCGGCGCGGGCGATCAGGCGCTTTTCGCGCTGACGCTCGGCCTCATAGGCGTCCTGCCACGGGGCCGGATCGGTTGCGGCGGCGGTGAGGGCGAGCGCCAGCGTATCGCCGGGACGCACGTCGGCCACGACCGTGCCCGCCGCGAACAGGTCTTCCTGGTCGCCCAAGCCGCGTTCCTCTTCGCGCGCGAGGTGGAAGGACCACCACCATTCCGTTTCCGGCTCGAAGCTGCCCTGGTTGGTCAGGATGCGGAAGGGCTGCGCCGGACCGTGCGCGCGCTCCGGGTAGACCTGCACGGCCAGCGCGCGGCCATCGGGCCAGGGCGAGGTCACGGCGTTCACGTCGATGCGGAAACCGCCCTTCGTGACCTTGTGATGGTCGCGGTAGGTGCACAGCGGCTTGAGCAGCAGGCGGATGTTGGACGTGCCGCGCGTATAGGTGTAGGTGATGTAGGTGGTATTCTGGCCGTGCGCCATCCAGATCCGCTGCACGAGGCGCACATCGCCCAGGGTCCAGACGAAGGTGGGAATCAGCCCGTCGAGCGTAAAACTTTCCAGGTGGCGGTAGCCATCGGGCAGGACGACCCCGGCGGCCCATTCGTGCGTGACGAGCGGCGAGCGCCGCCCGTTGATCTCGACCCATGCATCCAGACTGCCAACCATCACCGTGCGCCGGGTCGGCGGTTGGAGCGACGCGGTGAGCAGGCTGTGATAGCGGCGGGTGCGCGCACCGCCGACCGCGCCCATCGCGTAACCGCCAATGCCGTTGGTGACCAGCCATTCGCGGTGCAGCACGGTTTCCAGGTTGCCGGTGACTTCGCGTCCAAAGTGGATCATGGGCAGGTTATCTCCTTCAGTGCAACAGCAAACATCCGCCCGTACGTGTGCGGTGGGCATGGTACGGGCGGGCGGTAAGTCGGCGCAAGCGGACCGGGCGAGCGTGCTGCGCCCTCATTGGATGTGCGGTGATGCGGTCCGCGCGCAGCCCGGCGACAGGCTCAGGCGTCGGTGTGGTGAGTCTTGACGACAGAGTTGTCGCCGCTAAACGGGTTCGGGACATAGGCGTCCGCGTCCCAATCGTTGTGCCACGCGGTTCCGTTGACGAGGTAACGGAACTGGTAATCCCGGTCTGGCTCCAGGTCAAGCGTTACTTTGAAGGAGCCGCCTTTAAGCTGCTTCATCGGGGTAGCCTGCTCGTCCCAGTTGTTGAAGTCGCCCACCAAAAAGACGGTTTCTGCCGTTTGCGCCACTACATCGGGCAGGACGAATTCCACTTTTACCGGGCCACTCTTCAGGTACCGCTTTTTCAACATTGAGTTTCTCCTGTCTGAGCGGATCGCTTATCTTATTTTAGCAGTTTTCGCGGCGGGCAAAATGACGCTGCAACGCCTAAAAACTGGGGTGTGCACGGGCGGGGAAACCCGCCCCTCAGCACGACGTGAAGCCGCGCTGGTCGAATGTTTGCGGATCGATGGGCACGTCATCCAGGCGCGTCTCGTAGTGTACGTGCGGCCCGCTGCTGTTGCCGGTGCTGCCCGCCGCGCCGATGATCGCGCCGCGCACGACCCATTCGCCCTGGCGCACGGCGATTTCGCGTAGGTGGCCGTAATAGGTGATGAAGCGCCCGTTTTGTATGATTACGAGATTGCCGTAGCCATCGATGCGCCAGCCCGCAAAAATCACGCTGCCGCTCTGTGTCACCCGGACCGGCGTGCCGTTATCGACGGCGATGTCGATGCCGCTGTGCCAGTACGAAAAGCTCTGCGTCAGCAGCCCCGCGACGGGCCAGCCGGTCGGCGCGCAGGGTACCCCCGGCGGCGCGAGCAGCGCGACCGGGGCGGGCGTGAAGCTGGCGAGCGGCGTTTCGGTCGGCGTGCGCGTGGGGCGGGGCGTAAGGGTCAACGTCGGCGTCAGGCTGGGCGTGACGGTGCGCGTCGGCGTCGGCGAGATGTCGGTGGGCACGGCGAGCACCACGTTATGCCCCTTCGTCGGCGTGGGCGTCAGACTGGGCGTGACGGTGGGCGTATGCGTCAGGGTGGCGGTTGGCGTCAACGTCGGCGTCGGGGTGATGGTGGGGCTGGGCGTGATCGTTGGCGTCAGGGTCGGCGTCGGCGTGAGGGTGGGCGTGGGCAGCTCGAACTGCTGATCGCCGCCTGCGGGCAGGTAAACACCGACCGGCGGGATCTCACGCGAGAGGAAGCCGATCTCACGGCTGCCGGGCCGCGCCGCCGCATAGGCGGGCATCAGAGCGGGATCGATGGCGGCGTACAGGGCGACGGGCGTTGGCAGCGGCGTGGTGTGGGACGTTTCCGCCGCCGGAATACGCGTTTTTGGCGCGCGCGCCAGCGGCCACCCGGCGGCCCACATCACCAGACCGAACACCACCCCGCCCGCGACCAGGGTCAGCACAGCGATCGCGAGACGCTGTTGGATCGGATGTGGGCGGGGTGGCGGCATGATCGGTCCCGGGATGTTTCCTGGCGCGGCCCATGCCGCGCTGTCGCTACAATCCCATGATTATACGGGCAGTTGTAAAGTAGATAAACAGCCCCGTGGCATCGACCAGGGTGCTCATCACCGGGCCGGACACGACCGTCGGATCGATGTGCAGCCGGGTGGCGAGCATCGGTAGGACCGAGCCAAGCCCGTTGGCCCAGACGACGATGGTGAAAATGGCGAGCGAGATCGTCAGCGCCAGATCGGACGACGATCCCCACGTCAGCGCGCGGAGGTAGGCGATGATCGCCATGCCGATCCCGAGCAGGATGCCCACGCGCAGCTCGTGCCAGAGCGCGTGCAGGGCGTCGCTCCACTTGAGTTCGCCCACAGCCAGCGCGCGGATGATCGTGCTGGTGGTCTGCGATCCGGCGTTGCCGCCCGTGCCGATCAGCAGGGGCACAAAAAAGGTCAGCGCGACGACTTCGGACAGCTCGTTCTCGAAATGACGCAGCACGGTCCCGGTCAGGCTTTCGGTCACGAACAGCATCAGCAGCCACGTGATACGCGAGCGCATCACGCGGTAGACGCTGCTTTCGAGGTAGGAGCGGTTGAGGGGCTGCGCGCCACCCATGCGCTGAATGTCTTCGGTCGCTTCATCGACCAGCACGTCGACCACGTCGTCGATGGTGACCACGCCGACCAGCTTCCGCTGCGCGTCCACGACGGGCAGCGCGACGAGGTCGTAGCGCGACATGACGCGGGCGCATTCTTCCTGGTCCGTGCCGACCGTGACCGAGATGACGTCGGAGTCCATGATCTCGATCAACGGCGTCGCGGGGGCGGCGAGGATCAACTGGCGCAGGCTGACCACGCCCGCGAGCACGTTTTGCGCGTCTACGACGAACAGGTGATAGATCGACTCGGTTTCGGGCTGCCAGTTGCGGATCGCCTGGAGGGCTTCCCCGGCGTTCATGCGGCGGCGCAGCGCGAGGAAGTCCGAGGTCATCAGGCCGCCCGCGCTGTCGTCGGCGTGCAGCATCAGCGGGTGGATCTCGTCGCTGTCGTCCAGCACGGCGAGCACGTCGCGCGCCTGATCGGGATCGATGTCGCCCAGCAGGTCGGCGGCCTCGTCGGGCTCCATTTCGTCGATGATGTGGGCGAGGGTTTCGGTCGGCAGGGCCGAGGCCAGCTCGGCGGCTTCGGCTTCGTCGAGCTTTTCGAGGATGTCCGCCGAATCGGTCGGGTTCAGCTCCGGCAGCAGGGCGAGCTGGTGATCGTCTTCCAGCTCCGCGAACAGCTCCGCCTGATCCGGGGGCCGCAGCCCTTCGAGCACGTCCACGGCATTGGCGATGTCGTCACGCTCCAGGGCGTCACGCACGCGGGCGAGGATATCATCCAGGATGGGAGTTTCCATGAGTACACCTCCGGGTTATGCCCCCGGAGGGTGAGGAGACGTACGGGACGAGGCCAAACTTCCGAGGGTTACGCTATACGGTTGAAGTTTGGGATCTGAGACAGAGGTCTCAGACTGGGTAAGTACGTGTCGTCTTTCATCTCACTCACAACTCGAACGGTTTGCAGATGCATCTGCTATTGTCCGCCCGCATAGGCGAAACGTCAAGATAGAATAAAAGCTGCAAAAGCAGCGATCAGCGGTCAGTTTTTAGCGGTTAGCAATTAGCCAGAAGCAAGAGCGAAAAGTACCTCATCCCCGGTTTCTCCAATCAAGTTAAACAAGTTAAAAAGGAGAGAAAAGCGGGATGCGATGGGGCGTGTTGCGATACACCCCATCGAGCGGAGCTTGTTCTGTCCTTATAGAGGTGAGGCGCGCCACGAAGCCGGAGCGGATAGCGTTCGCGGGCGGGATTTAGATTCTGCTAATCGCTATCCGCTAATTGCTGATGGTCGGTTTTGGCACTACACTCGCGGCAGAAGGAGCGGTGCGGACTATGAGCCATAAGCAGTTGGATCTGTTTGCGATGCCGGTGGACGATATGCCGCCCGACGCGACGCTGATCGCGGGGCCGGTGGGCTGCGGCAAAACCGAGCGCGCGCTGGACGAAGTGGTGCGGGCGCGGACGTTCGGCTCGGCGTTCGGCGCGATCTGGGTGCTGCTGGCGACCGGCTTGCAGCGCAATGCGTTCCGCGAGCGGCTGGTCGCGGCCAGCGACGACGCGGTGCAGTTCGGCGTGGAGATCTTCGACTTTTACACGCTCTACGCGCGGCTGCTGGATCTGGCGGGCGATCCGCAGCGGCAGTTAGACGAATCGGCGCGGCATCACGTGCTGCGCGCGGTGGGCGAAGAACTGCGCGACCGCGACGGGCTGGAGGTGTTCGGGCAGATCGCGCACCTGCCCGGCTTCGTCGCGGAGATCGGCAGCCTGATCTCGGAGCTGAAGCAGGGCCTCGTCACACCGGAAGCGCTTGCGTCGGGAGCACACAACGCGCGGGAACGCGACCTCGCGCAGATTTACGCTCACTATCAAGAGTTTTTGCTGCGCCACCAACTGGTAGACCGGCACGGGGCGGGCTGGCTGGCGCTGGAACACGTCGAGCGCGAGCCGAAACTGGCGTCGCACGTGCAGCTTCTGGTGGTGGACGGCTTCGACCAGTTCAACGCGCTGCACGCGCGGCTGGTATCCGCCTTGGCGCGGCAGGTGAAGCGCACCGTGCTCACCCTGACGCGCACGGATTCCGCGCCGGGGCGTCACTTCGTGCGGCTCGACCAGACGTGGAAGCGCATGGATGCCGCCGCGCCGGATCTGTGGCAGCGCGAATCGCTGGACGGCTGCGGCCTCGAACGCCCGCCCGCGCTGGATCATTTGATGGAGTCGCTGTTCCGCATGCGTGCGGACTGCGTGCCGGGGCGGGGCGGCGTGCGGCTGATCGAAGCGCCCGATCCGGTGCGCGAGGTGCAAATGACGCTGCGGCAGGTCAAACGGCTGCTGCTTGACGGGACCAAACCGGACGAGATCGCGGTGGTGGCGCGCAACATGGCGCGCTATGGTGGGGCGCTGCGCGAGACGGCGCGGGCATACGGCCTGCCGCTGGTCGTGCGCGAGGAAACGCCGCTGCGCGAAAATCCGGTGGTGGCGGCGGTGCTGGAACTGATCGCGCTGGCCGAGGCGGATTTTCCCCGGCGCGAGGCGATCGACAGCCTGCACAGCCCCTATTTGAGCGCGCCGGACCTGAGCGCGGAGCAGATCGCGCTGGTGGAGCGGATCAGCTTCCGGCAGGTGGTGGTGCGCGGACGCGAGACGTGGCTGGACGCGATCCGCGCGGCGGTGGTTGCAGTGCCGGACGAGGACGGCGAGCTTCCGTCCGATGTGGTCGATCCGCTGGAAGCGGGCGCGTTGAGGGATGCGCTGGCGCGCCACTTTGACCGCGTCACGCCGCCGCCCGAGGGCACGGTGCGGGCGCTGGCGGGCTGGATCATGGCGCTGGTGGGACCTGATCCCGCGGAACGTGACGACGAGATTTCGGAGGATGAGCCCGTGCCGTCCCCGGACGGGCCGCGCGAGCACTTCGACGTGCTGGCGTGCGTGCGTGATGCGCCGGACGCGGAGCGCGTCGCGCGGGACGTGGCCGCGCTGGGTGTGCTGCGCGACGTGCTGGCCGGGATCTGCGCGGCGCACGATCTGGTAGACGGCGACGCCGAGCCGGTCGTGATGCCGTGGCGCAGCTTCCGCGCCGAGATGGATCTGGCGATCCAGGGCGCGACGGTTACGCCGACGGGCGGGCTGAGCCGCCTGGGACGCGTGCTGGCGACGGACGTGTTCGAGTTGCGCGGGCTGCCGCACGCGCACGTTTTCGTGCTGGGCATGGCGCAGGGTGAATTCCCCGCGCCGGTGGCGGACGCGACGCTGATCCAGGACGTGGAGCGCGCCGAGTTGATCGGGCAGGAAATCCTGCTGCCGGTGGCGGCGGAACGCGCGGACGACATGAGCCTGTTCTATCAGGTGGTGGGACAGGCGCGGGCGACCTTGACGCTCAGCCGGGCGACGGTGGACGACAAGGGCGCGCCGCTGGAGCCGTCCCCGTACTGGCGCGCGGTGCGCGCGGCGGTGGACGTGCCGGAAGAAGACATCGAGCGCATGGCGGTCGGGGCCGCGCCCACGCTGGCGGATGCCGCGACGGTGGGCGAGGCGGCGGTCGCGCTGGCGACGGCTTTCAACCGGGGCGATTCCGATCCGGCGGCGTGGAGCG
>NZ_DAISHJ010000021.1:0-59558 GCF_036822615.1 Aggregatilinea sp.
CGGTATGCACCAGCGCCCCGGCGGGCAGCGGCACCACGCGCGATCCGCGTGCGGCGTGGCGGGGCCGCCAGCTTACCGGGTTGGTGACGATAGCCCCCAGCTTTTTCAGGTCGATCAGGTCCGCGTAGGCCGAGCCGTCGAAGCCGACCGTTCCGGCGGCGGGCATGACCGGATTTTCGACCACGAGCGTGGTTTTACCGGGGCGGGTGAGTTCGATCATGACTCGCTCGTTTGCTCCGTGTGCTGTTCGGGCTGGTCGATCCGCACCGCGCCGCCGTCGATCAGCGCGCGGGCGAACCAGTCGTCGGGATGGCCGGGCGTTTCCGGCCACTGCCGCCGCACCGATTCGTGCAGGCGCACCGCGTCGCGCACGTCGGTCAGCTTGCGCCGCCGTTTGAACAGCGCGTGCTGCGTGTGGTGGCACAGGTACGCGGCGTGTTTTTGCTCGATCCACGGCATGATGTCCAGCGCGAGATGCGCGGGATCGCTGGCGTTCAGCAGGCGATCTTCGACGCTCGGGATAGCCGCCATGACGGTGTAGTGCAGCACGTCCGGCGTCAGCGCGTGCACGACGTGCGTCACGATGCGGTTGACCTGCTTGTGCGCCGGATGGCCGTATTCGCCGTCCGTGCCGTGCGACAGCACCACCGATACGCCCCTGTCGTGGATGACGTCCACGATCTGCTGCGCGACGGTCGCCTCGTCCGCGTCGAAGCCGAACAACTCGTCGTCCGGCCCCATGATCGGGTCGATGTAGCCCAGCAGCGTGACGCTCGTCAGGCCGAGCGCCTCCGCCGCGCACAGCAGCTCCGCTTTGCGCACCGTGGCGCGTGCGTCGGGCGTATCCGCTTCGGGCACGCCGCCCGATTCGCCGCCGCGCCCGTCCGTCACGCAGATCAGGTGCGTGGGGATGTTCCGTTCGTGCAGCAGGGCCAAAATGCCGCCCGCCATCACCGTTTCGTCGTCCGGGTGCGCGCCGACGAACAGCACGCCGCCCTGGGGCTGGTGGAAGTGAAGCTCGCTCATGAGAATCGCACGTCTTTCAGATCGAAGGCTGGCCCATCCACACATACCAACCGGTCGCCATCCTGGCAGGCCGTCATGCACGCGCCGCATGCGCCCGTGCCGCAGGCGAGCCGCTCGTAAAACAGCCCGCACGCGAAGTGCTCCGGGGCGCGATGCCGTAGCTGCGAGATGGCATGATGCAGCCGCCCGTACGATTCCGCCTGCAAAAACGGCGGCGCGAGCGCGATCACCTGATCGGCCCAGGTCAGCGTCTCGACCTGTTCCGGCCACGACCAGTCCGTATCGCCGCGCAGGATCTCGACCTCCGCCGGGAACTGTTCGAGCGGGTAGTCCAGCGCCTGCCCGCCGAGCACCAGCGTTACGGCGGCGCCGTTGCGCACGCATTCCCTGGCGATCCAGACCAGCGGCGTGGGCGTGGCATCCTCCGCGATCAGCAGCAGGTTCCTCGCGCCTGGGCGCAGCGGGACCGGCTTGCCGACCGGGGCCAGCAGGCTGATCACCTGGCCGGGCGCGTAATGGATCGCGGCGGGCAGCTCGACCGTCAGCCGCGCGCCCTGCGCATCGACCGGCAGCCACTGCTCGCGCAGGTAGGGCGTCCACGCGGGGTTTTCCTGCGGGATCGCCAGCACGGATTGGCCGGGCTGAAGCTGCGTCAGCGCCGGGTCCACCGACAGGTCGATGTGCTGCAGCGTCGTCGTGATGCGCCGCACTCGTTCGATGATGGCTTGTGTCTCTCGCATAGGGGAGAGCCTACATCTTTCCGCGCCGCTCTGCAAGCAACCTGTACGCGAGTTGAGGGCGGTGTTTTTGGGGCCGTCCGGTGTCGTGCTGGCGATCCCGCAGATTGGTTGCCATCGCCGCCCAGAACCCGGACTTTTTGACAAATATTTCCAGATCGGGTTTAGTTCACGTTATACTAATCCGTGGGAAAGGTGAAAAAATCATGATTTGTGAGAATCAATGGTAATGAGGCTTTTGCGCGCATGATTTCATTTACACGATCCTGGTAAGATCGGCGTTGATATGCGCCCTGTATTATAAAATTACAACTACAATGCCGTTCCGGCGAATGTGACCGTTAGTGGAGCAACAGTCATGAGCGCAGGCCGAATTCGCAGCTTCCTCGCAGCACGTTTACTCAACGTTTACGGCGACTATCCCCGGCAGTTTTGGGTGCTGATGGGCGCGGCGTTCATCGACATGGTGGGCAACACGCTGCTGCTGACCTTTTTTGCCCTGTTTCTGACCGACAAATTCGACATCAGCATGGCGCGGGCGGGCATCGTCTTCGCCATCTTCGCCGCGACGAACTTTGTGGGCGGCACGCTGGGCGGCGCGCTGGTAGACAGCCTGGGCCGCAAGCCGGTCGTCCTGTTCGGGCTGGTCGCCAGCGCACTGGGCAATCTGGCGGTGGTGCTGGCGGGCAGCTTCACGCTGGTCTGCGGCTTCGCGGCGATATTGGGCATCGCGGACAGCATCGCCACGCCCGCGTGGCAGTCGATGAAGGCGGATATCCTGCCGCCGGAAAAACGCTCCGAGGGCTTCGGACTCAGTCGCGTGATGTTCAATCTGGCGCTGGTGGTCGGCCCGGCGCTGGGCGGGCTGCTGGCGGGCGTCTCGTTCGTGCTGGTGTTTGCCGTGGACGCCGTCGCCAGCGTGATCACGGCGGTGCTGCTGTTCATCTTCATCCCCGAAACCAAGCCCGACCGGTCCGAAGACGCGCCCCAGCAAAAGCCGGACTCGCTGCTGCGGACCTTTCGCGGGTACGGGCAGGTGCTCAGCGACCGGACCTTTTTCGTGTTCGTGCTGATCGCCACGGCGGTGTCGCTGGTGTACTTCCAGATGAACACCACCCTGTCGGTGTACCTGCGCGACGAGCACGGCATCGCGCTGGAAAAGTTCGGCCTGCTGATCAGCCTGAACGCGGTGCTGATCGTGTTTCTTCAGCTGCCTGTGACGCGCAAGATCCGGCAGCGCGGCCTGCCCTCGATGCTGGTGCTGTCGGTAGGCACGTTGCTGTATGCGCTCGGCTTCAGCATGTTCGGCTACACGCAGACGTACGCGCTGTTCGCGCTGGCGATGGTCGTCATCACGGCGGGCGAGATCCTGTCCGTGCCGGTCGGGCAGGCGATCGCGGCGCGGCTGGCCCCCGATCACATGCGCGGGCGCTATCTGGCCGTGTATTCGCTGAACCTGATGATCGCGTCCGGCCTGGGGCCGTGGCTGGCCGGGCAGGTGATCAACACGCTCGGCTTCGAGTGGGTGTGGTATATCGCGGGCTTTATCGGGGTGGGCGCGGCACTGGCCTACTTCGCGATGCACTTGATGGTCGATGTTCCGGAAACCGCCCCGCGACCCGTCGAGCGCGCCCCGGAGCGCGTGGCCGAAACGGGGCGGTGAGCGCATGGACGCGTGCCCACTCTGCGCGCCGGATCTCGGCCCGATTCTGCTCACCAGCGCGTACTGGCAGATGGTGCTCAACCGCAATCAGAACCTGCTCGGCAAGGGCTTCCTGGCGCTGCGCCGCCACATCGAGCGTGTGCCCGACCTGACGCCGGACGAGTGGCAGGATCTGCACGCGCAGATCGCGCACATGACGGCTCGGCTAGAGGCCGCTTTCCAGCCCGACCACTTCAACTACGTGTTTCTGCAAAACCAGGAACGCCACGTGCACCTGCACGTCATCCCGCGTTACGCGGCGGCGCGCAGCTTTGAGGGCGTGACGTTCACCGATCCCGGATACCCCGGCCATTACGTGACCGGACCGGGCAGCGAGCATCTGCTTTCCGCCGCGCTACTGGATCGGCTGGCGATGACACTGCGGGAGATGACGTAGGGGCGTATAGCTATACGCCCCTACAAAAAACGGCGCGCGTGTAAGGGCACTTCATGAATTGCCCCGACTAGGGCGTACCAGGAATGCTTCGGCTTTTACAACTCTATGAAGCGTAATAGTCGTAGAATGCGGCTTTAAACTTTCCGCGTAGTTCCGTTTGTGTAGGATCTCTGAGACTTTGTGCATATTCAGCAAAGTGTTCTCGTAGCCGACGCACAAACAAGTGTGGGTTAATCTTTAGTTGACCTTCCTCTGAATCGTAATCAAGCGGCTTGGGTTCATTACCACTTATATAAAGGTTGTTTCCACGAACGCCTTGATGATAAAGCCCGTTACGTAGTGCAAAGAGAAGCTTAACTGTTTGCTTATTACTTTCATGCTCTGGAAAGACATCGATTACGCCCTGCTTAAAGAGTTCAAAGGTGTCGTCTGCTTCGGAGTGACGAAAAAACTTGAATAGGCCGATGATTTCAAAGTAATTCATCACAATTTGTAAAACTGCCCAGCCTGCATCTGGAATCTGATGGGTTATGAAGCTGTGGTGAGGTGCAGTAATACATTGTCTTCCTTCATTATCTTGCCAACCATTGATACACCTATCAGCAATCTGTAAATGCCATCCATCCACTCGTGCAAGAAAAACGTCTATCTTGAAATCTAGAGGCCAGGATTCGGGCGTGGGAAAATCCTTAAAAACGACGTGGTAAGGTGATATTGCAAGTCCCATCGAAATATCTCCTTATGATTTCCTGTACACGCCTACCAAATGCTCCGCCATGCGGCGCGGCGTGATGCGCGCCAGCGCCGCGTTGAGCCGGAAGATCAGCGGGTGGAACGCGAAGTAGGTCGGGTCCTCGATGGCGCGGAAGTCCAGCGTCGCCAATCCCGCCGCGCGCGCCAGCGCCTCGATCTGCCGCCGGGTGTTGGCGCGATACGTGACCGGGAAGGCGTCCGTTTCTGCGCGCCCGTAGAGCAGCGGCACCAGTCGCGCTTGCAGCGGGTGCAGCGCCCGGTTGAGCACCGCCGCCGGACTCCACGCGCCGGGCGTGATGAACACGAACGCGCCGCCGGGCCGCAGCACACGCGCGACTTCCGCGAAGGTGCGCGCCGGGTCGGGCAGGTGTTCGAGCACCCAACTGCTCAGGACCAGATCGACGCTTTCCGCCGGGAGTGGGATCGCCTCGGACGTGCCCGCCGCGCGCGGCAGATCGGGTAGGCGGTGCTCCGCCAGCGAGCGCCAGTCGGGGTCCAGCCCGAAAGGGCGATCCACCGCCGCGCCAAGCTGTTCCAGCACGCCGCCGCGCCCGCAGCCTACGTCGAGCACGCGCATACCGGGCCGCAGGTGTGCGCGGATCAATGCTTCGTACTGGTCGGTGGCGGGCAGCCAGCCAGGGTGCATTCGCGCGTATAACGCGCGGTAGTCGTTTTGGCGGTCGAGGGAGAGCGGCATCGGTCGGCTACCCCACTGCGACCCGGCTGCCGTCGGGCGTTTTGGTCACGGTGATCTGCACCGGGAAGGCGTCGCGCAGATCGTCGATGTGCGTGATCACCAGCAGCAGATCGAAGTGGTCCTGCACGGCGGTGATCGCCTCTACCAGCCGCTGCCGCCCGTTTTCGTCCTGCGTGCCGAAGCCCTCGTCCAGGAACAGCGTGCGAAGCTGCGCCCCGGCGCGGCGGGCCAGCATCTGGCTGAGCGCCACGCGCAGCGCGAAGTTGACGCGGAACGCCTCGCCGCCAGAGTAAAGTTCGTAACTGCGCGTGCCGAGTTCGTCGCTGATCAAAATGTCGAGCGTTTCCGCCGTGCCGCCGGTCTTTTTCTCGCGCTGCGTATCCAGCCGCACGTTCATGCGCCCGCCGGACATGCGCATCAGCAGGTGGTTCGCGGATTCCTCCAACTCCGGGATGGCCGCTTCGATGATCATGGCCGGGACGCCGTTTTTGCCGAACGCCGAGCGCAGATCCTCGTAGATGCTCTTGCGCTCCAGCAGGTCGTGCTGGCGCTGCACGAGTTCCTCTTTGCGCCTGCGCGCCGCGTCGAGCGCCGCCAGCGCCTGCTGCGCGCGGATGCGCCCCTCTTCGGCGCGTTTTTCCGCCGTGCGCAGCCGCCGGACCTCGTCCTCACGCCGCCGCGCCTCCTCGACCAGTTCCGCCAGCGCGTCGATCTCGGTCTGGGCGTCGGCAGCTTCCTTTTCTTCCTCGGCCAACGCCGCTTCCCACCGCTCGCGCCGGGCGGCGGTGTTCTCCAGCGCCGTTTGCAGATCGGGGACCTGCTTCAATGCGGCTTCGAGGTCGCGCTGGCGGCGCTCGTAATCGTGATAGGTGCTCAGCGTTTCACGCGCGGCGCTGTGCGCGTCGGAGTCGTAGCCCAGCCCGTCGATTTCCGCCTGGATCGCGTCGCGCTGTGACTGAAGCTCGCGTGCGTAGTCGCCCGCTTCCAGCATCGCCTCGACCGCTTCCAATGCCGCGCTTTCGGACTGGATCGTGTCGTTCGCGTTGCGCGCCGCTTCGACGTTCTGGCCGAGCGTCGCCACGCGGTCGCGCAGGGGCTGGAGCCGCCGCAGTTCCACGTCGATGGCCTCGATCTCGGCGCGGTGGGCCTTGATCGTCTCGGTGATTTCGGTCATGCGGGCTTGATTGGCGCGGTGCGTGTCGCCGCGCTGCGTGCCATCCGCCTGCAATTCGACCAGCAGCGCGGCTTTCTGCTCCTCGCTGAGCGGCTGGCCGCAGGTGGGGCAGACCGCCTGCGCACCCTGCACGTCCGCGATGCGCGCCTTGATGGCCTGCATCTCGTCGTACAGCGTGCGGTTGACCGCCTTACGCTCGGCCATCTCTTCGTTGAAACTGCTGATCGCCTCGCGCAGGTCGTCGCGCCGGGATTCGTCCGATTCGAGCTGCGTGACCTCGCCCTGCACGTCGCTGAGGTCGGCCTGATACGTCTCGATCTCCCCCGCGATTCGTCCCGCACTGCCGATGCGGTCCGAGTGCACTTTGGCCTGCGCTTCGAGTTCCGCGCGGGCCGCCTGGATGCGTGCGTTGACGTCGGTCAGCCGGTCCTTGATCGCGCTCATAGCCTGGAGCTTTTCGCCCAGGGCCTGATCCGCGTGGCGCGCGGCCTGAAGCTGCGCGTAGCCCTGCTCGATGGAGTCGCGGTCCTCGATCAGCGCGCGCAGCGCCCCAAGCTGGTCCAGCGTGCGCTGCTGCTCGGCCTCGATCTCCGCCAGGTCGCGCTTGCGTTCCTTGATGTGGTGCTGGGCCTGAGCCAGCCGGGCCTGCGCGGCGTTCATCTGCTCCTGCGCCCCGGCGACCTCGGCGTAATGGGCCTCGGCCTGCTCGCGCAGGGCGGCAGCCTCGGCCACATCCGCCTGCGCTACGTCGAGCGCGCGCAGCAGAGCGGGTTCTTCCGCTTCCTGTACGGCGATCTCGTCCAGCCGCAGGTTGATCACGCCGACCTCGTGCTCGATCTGGCGCAGGGCGTTTTTGGCGCGCTCTTCGTAGTCGGCCCACTGCTCGAGGCCCAGGATCTTCGAGAGGATCGCTTTGCGCTCGCCGGGCGGCTTGAGGGTGAACGAATCCGCCTTGCCCTGCTGCAAGAAGGCCGAGTCTACGAACGTGTCGTAACTCAGCCGCAGCAGATCGACGATGCGCGCGTCCGTCTCGCGGATCGACGGTGAGCTGATCAACTGGAACTGGTTGTTTGCGGCGTCCCACACGAACAGGTCGAGCGTGCTGCGGCCCTGCTTGCTGGTTTTGCCCTTCTGGCGCTTGCGCACGACGCGGTACAGACTCTCGCCCTGGATGAAGTCGAGCTGGACCATCATCTCGGACTGGCCCTGGTGGATCAGGTCGTCGTCGCTGCGCGTGCGGGCTTTGCCCCACAGCGCCCACGTGATCGCGTCCAGCAGGGACGATTTGCCCGCGCCGTTGGGGCCGCTGAGGCAGGCGAGGTGCACGCCGTCGAACACGATGGGGTCGGGCTGGCGGTAGGCCAGGAAGTTGCGCATTTCGAGTCGGGTGGGCAGCATTCGGGATCGCTCTTTCACGTCCGCCGCCGGGCGCGGCAGCGGACCGGGCTGACTAGCACTTCCGTTCGCATGGGCAAGTATAGCGCATTCGCGGGGAATGGTGGGAAGATGTGGGGAAAATACAGCGGGGCGGACCTAGATCCACCCTGAGGTTTAGTTTAGTCTGTTCAACAGCTTGTCCACAGCTGGCTTTACTATCGCTTCATACTGCGCTGCCTCTTCGGACGAAATGCGCGGCAGGTATCCAATGTCCTTCAGATGGTCGATCATTGGCCATAGCGCATCTGGAGCAAGCCGCGTTTTCCAGGGTCCAAGTCTTGCTGGATGGTAGCTGGTCAAGTACATGAATGAGGGAAACTCATACAGGCCATGTTTCCCATTACTACTCATCATAAGCCGCTTGCTAGGACCAAAGGCTCTGTGAAGCTGTGCCATCACTGGATGATTGGCATCAATCGCCCAATTTCCTTGTGTGATCACCAACGTTGGCTCAAGGATCTCGATTTCCTTGACCAAGTAAGGGAAGCAATTACGGCGCATGATGGGCGTATCGGGCAAATCCGAATGGTTTTCCGAGTTTGGATCTTTTTGGAACGCGCATCGTAATCCATTGCCGAGCGCGTAGCTCGCATATAAGTACTGGGATTGCACCTCGAAGATGCGTTGGAGAGTGAGCAGTGTACCCTTGATGTGAGGGTTCAGGGTCGTCCTTTGGGTTGCTTGCAAACATTGTTTGCAGCGGATGGAGAAGTTTGCAGGTATACCATAGGGATGAAGTTCGGGTTTACCGTAGCGACGACTTTCGGGAGTATACCCATCTTCCTTGCCAATGATAAAGATACGGATCGGCGTGCCGTTATACGACACATCATATAACGGCATTAGCCCAAGTGTCCCGCCCTTAAACAAGTTCTTCGCGCCCCGCTGCGAGTGCTCGCACACTGCATAGTGCTGGCACGCGAAATTATCCGCATTTAGCCCTGCCTGCTGGTAATGTTTCACCAGTGCTTGATAGCGCCGCCGCGTTTTTGGGACATCAAAGAGCCATCCACTCATGGGTTCCTACCTCTCAGCGAATCTCAATGTTACTAAAATAGTTTACAGTGATATGTTCTATCACGCTATTTCGTTGAAAATAGCTCTCTGCCGCGCCTACGCTGCTAAAATCCAAACAGCGTGAACGTACCTAAACGCAGGGGGACTCGATGAGCAATAACCCGATCAATCTGGCGCTGCGGTTTATTCTTGAGCTGGCCGGACTCGTGGCGATGGCCTATTGGGGCTGGACCACACACGACGGCGCGTGGCAGTGGATTACCGCGATCGGGCTGCCGGTGATCGCGGCGGCGCTGTGGGGCACGTTCCGCATCCCGAACGATCCGAAGCCCGATCCGCCCGTCGTCGTGCCGGGACCGGTGCGGCTGCTGCTAGAAGCGGTCTATTTCGCTGCGGCGGTGATCCTGCTGTCCGACGCGGGGAAGGATCAGACCGCGCTGATCCTGGGTGTCGTGATCGTGCTGCACTACATCGTCTCGTACGACCGGGTGATCCGCATGCTGCGCAACCAGCCGTTTTAAACGCAGCGGCCCCGCCTGCGCATCCATGCAGACGGGGCCGTGTTTCTCAGGCGACGGGCGGAACAAACCCCGCCTCTACGAAGACATTCAGCGCCGGATTTGTGCTTGTGCCTTTGCTAACCGCTAACCGCTAGCGGCTATTCGCTGCTTTCGAACACCCACTTGGTCGTGTCGTCGGGGAACTTCGTCCAGCCGAACGCCACGCGCGGCGTGAGCTGCCAGACCGGCGTGCCGTGCCGCATGTTGTACTTCGCCTCGTACGCGTCGTCGATGCGCGTGAGCAGGTCGGGATCGGCGTTTTCCTCGGTCAGCTTGGTCACCGTGCCCTCGACGATCACCACTTCGTCGCCGCTTTCCAGGTGCAGCACTACCTCGGGCCGCGCCGCGAGATTGCGCGCCCAGCGCGTCTGCGGACCGCCGCCGAAATACTGCACGCCATCGACCAGCACACCCCACACAGGCCGCGCGTGCGGACGCCCGTCCGGCAGCGTGGTCGAGACCCAATAGTTGCGCGCGGGCGCGAGCCGTTCGGTCGCGTAGGACCACGGCAGCACGCCGTCCATCGTCTTGGGGATGCCGTAATCGTCGAGAATGAAGGGGCGGGTGACGGTCGGAGCCGGAATGTTCGGTGCAGACATACAGCTTCCTCCTGATGATCCAGCGGGAAGTTTCAGTATAACGCTCTATTCCTGACATCCGGTGTCATATTTATGGGGGTGAGTGCAATCAATCGCCGCCGTCGAAGATCTCCCGCGCGTGGTCGAGCAGCACGTCGATCCGGTCCTGCGGGAGATCCTTGGTCAGCAGGTAGCGTTCCAAAAGCTGCTCCGGCGTCATGCCTTCCGGCGCGGCGCCAAGCCGCATCCGCGAGGGGCGCTCGACGTCGCGCTGGATCGCCGCGACGTGATTTACACCCGCGTCGTAGAGCGCCTGCTGGATCGGGCGATCTTGCAGCAGCAGCTCCGCCTCGGGATCGGCTTTGACGATGACGCGCACGATCGCGTCGCGCAGGTCGTGCCGCGCGATGTCGTCCAGCACGGCCCCGGTCGGATCGCCCTTGCCCTTGACGTCCACGCGCAGCGTGATGAACGGGCGGCAGTCGACTTCCACGAATTTGTACGATGTCGCGCCGCGCGCCAGCTCGACCCACAGGAAACCCTTCGGATCGCGCTCCTCGCCAAAGTCGATGCGTTCCAGGCTGCCGCTGTAGATGACGGGCGGGGCGTCGGTGCGGCCCAGCGTCAGGTTCTGGTGCTTGTGGATGTGCCCCAGCGCGACGTAATCCCACGCGGGATCGGCCACGGTGCTCAGCAGCACCTGCACGTCGCGGCCCAGCATCACGCTGCGCTCGCTGCCCCATACTGCCCCGGTCACGGTGAAGTGGCCGGTCAGCACGCGCGGCATGTCCGCGTCCGCCGCGACGCTGGCGAGCGCCTGAAGCTTCAGGTCAAGCTGCTGTTCCATCAGGCCGTCGATTTCCCCGATGGTGCTGTTGTGCGGGATCTCCGCGTCGCGCAGCAGCGTGCCGCGCAGCGGATAGGGGGCCGTGCCGACCAGCACCGGGCCGCGCTTCGTCTCGACGGTATACGTGCGGTATTCGCGCCCCAGGATCGTGTTGGGCACGTTGAGCGTCTCGTAGATCTCGATGCTCGACGCGCGCTTGTCGATCGTCGGCAGGTCGTGGTTGCCGACCAGCATCACGACCGGGCACTGCTTCGCCAGATCCTGAATGCGCCACGCGAATTCGCGCTGAAAGGTCGGCGTGGGGTTGCGCGACTTGAACGCATCCCCGGCGAAGATCACCAGATCCGCGTCGTGCTGCACCGCGTAGTCCACCATCTCGTCCATGCGCCGCAGAAAATCGACCACGCGCGAGCTGAGGCCCGTGCTGGGATCGGTGCGCCCGTAGTTTTCCATGCCGACGTGCACGTCGGCAAAGTGCAGCATTCGGATTGGGTCGGTCATGCGCTCACACCTCACCCCGGCCCCTCTCCAAGTTGATTGGGGAGGGGAGAAAAACGACAATAGGGACGTCACGTGTGGGCAATTCAATGCGGTTTAACAAAATAATCCGGTTATGGTAGAAACCTCACCCCCGACCCCTCTCCAATCCGATTGGAGAGGGGAGACGAGCAGTGCCCAACGGGGGTTTGTAGGGGCGGGTTTCAAACCCGCCCTGGCTTTCTGCGCATCCGAATTTAAACGTTAAAAAACGTTGAATCGCCCCTGCCAGATACCTCGGTCATTCTTCTTGAACGGTCACTCGTCCATCGCTTGCCGGATCGCGTCGAGCGTCGCGGCGTGCAGCGTGCCGTTGGTCACCAGCACACCCCGGTTGCGCGCGAAGGTCGTCCCGGCGGTGAAATCGAGCGGCTGGCCCAACAGATCGGTCACCTGGCCGCCCGCTTCGGTCACGATGGCGTATCCCGCCGCGTGATCCCACAGCTTTTCCTGATAGGACGGATCGGGGACCATGCGCAGGTAAATATCGCCCATCCCGTTGGCGATCATGGCATGTTTGTCCTGGCTATCGAGCCGTTTGATTGGCGCGTCCGGCCCGCGACCCAGCGCGGCCTCAGTGCGCCGGATGCGGTCGATGTCGGTATGCTTGCCCTCGAAGCTGGCGAGCACGATCGCGCGCTGCGGATCGTTGGCGGCGGAGACGTGGATCAGCTCGCGCTCGCCGCCATAAAGCGCTTCCTGATATGCGCCGCCGCCGCGTACCGCGTAGGTCAGCAGACCCAGATCCTCCGGCGGATCGGCCTCGTCGCTGTAGAAGCCCGGACTCGCCAGCACGCCAAGCACCGGCTCCCCCGCGATCAGCAGGCCGATCGCCACACAGTAGTGGCGCTGGGCCACGAAGCCCTTCGTGCCGTCGATAGGATCGACCACCCACAGCCGTTCCGCCTCGTGCTTGCGGCCAAAGTCAAGATAGGCGCTGATATCCTCCGCGAACACGTAACCGCCGAGCGCGTCTTCGACGTAGCGCGCCACAAGCTGGCGCTGCGGATCGCTCAGCAGCAGCTCGTATTCCTCGCTGTGCTCCTCGGCCAGCACCGCGTCGTCTTCAAAATTATTCGCCAGCGCGCTCAGGATCAGCGCCTGCGAGGCGTAGTCCGCGATGGTGACCGGTTCGTGGCCCGACTTTTCCGTGACGATCAGCTCGTCCTGGATGTTCTGGCAGATGGAGGCCGCCATGCGGGCGATAGTCTTTGCAGTTTCAAGCTCGTGTGTCAGGTCCACGGGGTTCGCTCCTCCCAAACAGATGTGCGATTGTAACGCACAGGCGGAGCGCATTCAAAAGCGGTTTGTGATGCAGGCGTGGGTTAGATGAGCGGGAATTGGGAGATCGGCTGCATGTTGTCGAGCAGGTAGGGGAGGTGGATGTAGAACGTCGTGCCGACGCCTTCGGTGCTCTCGAAACGGATCGTGCCGTGGTGCAGGTCCACCGACTGTTTGACGATCGCCAGTCCCAGGCCGGTTCCCTTGATCTCGGTGGCGTTCCCGGCCCGGTGGAACGGCTCGAACAGGTGTGTTTGGTCTTCGTCCGGGATGCCGATGCCCTGGTCAGCCACGGTGATGATCGCCTCGCGGCCCATGCAGTTCAGGTCTATTTTTACGGTCGTTTCCGGCGGTGAGTATTTGACCGCGTTGGTCAGCAAATTGAGCAGGATGTGGCGCAGCAGGCGCGGATCGACGGTGGCGATCGGATCGCCGTCCAGCGTCAGCGCGAAGATGTGCTTGGAGCCGACGGAATGTTTCATCTCGTCGATCAGCTCGCGCACGAACCCGTTCAGATCGACCGGCTCGGGCCGGAGCTGCATGCGTTTATCCTCGCCGCGACTGAACACCAGCACGTTATCCAGCAGCGCGACCATGTTGCGGATCGCGGCGCGAATCCGCGTGTGCTCTTTGATTTTTTGCTCGCTGTTGAGGCGGTCCTCGTAACGCACCAGCAGATCGATCGCCGTCTGGATGACCGCCAGCGGCGTGCGGAATTCGTGCGAGACGATCGACACGAAGCGCGACTTCATCTCGTTGAGCTGGTTCGTGCTTTCGATAGTTTCGCGCAGTTGGCGCTCGATTTCCTTGTGCGAGGTGATGTCATGGATGTGGCAGACGATGCCCGTGATCTGCCCGCCGCTCTTTACGATGGGCGTCAGCGTGATTTCCGCCTCAAACGCGCTGCGCTTGCTGTGAATGTCGAGTTCGGTGCGCTGCGACTGGCCCGTCTGGGTCACGGTGTCCAGCATGCCGGAAAGGACGGCCATCTGCGAGGGCACGACGATGCACGTCAGCGGCTTGCCGATGCATTCGTCCTGTTCGATCTCGAACGTATCGCTCAGCATCCGGTTGGCCTGCTCGATGATACCATCTGGCCGCAGCAGCATCATGATTTCGGTGGCGTTGTCGAGAATCGCTTCCAGGCGCTCTTTGGCGTGTTGAAGCTCCTCGGTACGAAGCCGGACGCGTTCTTCCATGTGCCTCGCGTACAGGTTGGCTTCGTCGTACAGGTGCGCGTTGCCCAGCGCGGTCGCCGCCTGATCGGCAAACGCGCGCAGGTGGTCGCCGTCCGCTTCGGAAAAGAACCCGATCTCCGCGCTGAACACGCCCAGGAACCCGACGATCTCCTGGCTGCGCTTCAGGGGCACTCCCACATGCGAATGGGCCCATTCCGTACCGGGCAATATCGTCGTCCAGCGGGGATCGGTTTTGATGTCTTGCGTGATAAAAGGAGGGATGTTTTCAGCCAGCGAAATCTCATTGATCAGTGACGTGAACGTTCTTTCGAGGAGAGGAACTTGATCCCCCACGCCGTGCTCTGCGAAGCCCCAACTGCGCACGATGCGGGCGCGATTGTCATCGATCAGCAGGATGAACGCGGCGTCGTGCGGCACGACGCGGCCCACGCTGGACAGAATCCGGTCCAGCACGTCGTCGAGGTCCAGGCTTTCGTTCAGGGCGGCGGCGCTGTCGCGCAGGGCTTCGGCCAGGGCGCGCTGGGCGTGCTCGGCTTCTTCGGCGCGCTTGCGTTCCGCGATTTCGCGCTGTGCTTTTTCGAACAGCATCGAGTTCTGGAGCGCGATGGCGACCTGCGGGGCGAGCGCGTTCAGGACGTTGAAGTCGGTGTCGGTGTAGCTGTTGAGCTGGTAGCTCATGACCTGAAGCACGCCGATCACACGGCTTTCGTGCTTCAGCGGAATGATCAGGGCCGAGCGCGGGACATTTTCGTCTTCGGCTGGCGTCGTGGTGTCTTCGAGCCCGTCCGTGCTCACGTAGTATTTGACGCTGGCCCGGTTCAGATGCGTCTGGTAATCATTCAGCAGCAGCGATTCCCCCGTGCGGATCGCCATGCTTTGCGTGCCCATGCCCTCCGGCTCCAGCGGGATGGGCGGCAGTTCGGACGCATCGAGTTCCACGCCGTCGTGCTGGAAGTAAACGCAGCGAATCAGATTGTCGCCCACGTCATAGGTGGACAGGATCAGGCTGTCGCAGGCCATAGTTTCGTTGACCACCCGGTAAACCTGGCCGTACAGCTCGCTCAGTTGGACGATCTGGCCGAGCTGCTTGCCCAGTTCGTACAGCCGGGCAATTTCCTCGGTGCGGCGCGCCAGGGCTTGTTCGGCCTCGCGCTGTTCCGTGATGTCTTCCAACATGCTGATGATGAACAACGGCTGGCCGTGCACGTTGCGTACGAGAGAGCGCGTCGCACGGCACCAGATGAGGTATCCATCCTTACGGCGGTAGAGCTTTTCGGTGCGATACTCGTTTTGCTCTCCGGCAGCAAGTGAAAAGAACTGCTGCTGCAACTGGTTGACGTCGCCTTCCGGCAGCAGATCTGCCAGCGGGCGCTGGTGCAGTTCTTCCGCGCTGTACTGGAGCATCGTTTGCAGCGCAGCGTTCGTTTCCAGGATGTTGCCCTTTAAATCGAGGCGCATGATGCCGATCGCCGCGCCGTCAAAGATAGAACGCAGATGCGCCTCGCTTTCGCGCAGCGCTGCCGCGATCTCGCGTTCCGCCGTGATGTCTCGCGCAATGCCCTCGACGGCGATTAGCTCTCCCTCAGCCCCATAGCGCGGGGTATTGCGCAGCTCCACCCACACGACATGTCCGTCCTTGTGTTTCAGGCGCAGCGGCAAAGGTCGCCAGATCGAAGCAGACAGCGGCGCGGAAAGCACCGCGTGATCATCGGGATGGACGATGAAGTGTATGGCCTGATCAATGGCGTAGATTTCATCGGGGGTATAGCCGGTGAAAGCCGTTACCGCCGGGCTGACGTAGTCGAAGCCTTCTTTGGGGTGAAGCTGGTATCGGTAGATCGCATCCTGCGCATTTTCCGCCAGCAGCCGGTAGCGGGCTTCACTTTCGCGCAGGGCATCGGTGACACGGCGCTGTGGGGTGATATCGGTGATGAACCCCTCAAGCATGATGTCACCGTTCAGAGAGACACCCTGCCCCTGTTCCCAGACCCACTTTTCTTCGCCGCTCGCCGTTTTGATGCGGTACGTCAGCTCGTAGGACTGATTCGCTTCGAGCGCACGATCGATCACGCCGTGCATCGTGGCGCGATCGTCGGGGTGGACGAGATCGATGAACGATACCGGCTTACACGCGAGAAGCTGTTCCGGGCGATAGCCGAGCAGTGCCTGGCATCCTTCACTGACGAAGACCATCGTCCAGTCTTCGTCGTTGAGGCAGCGGTAGACCATGCCGGGCAGGTTGCTCATGAGCGTACTGAACGTGCGCTGGCTGTCGTCCAGCGCACGCCGGGTTGTTTCCTGCTGCCGGAGCCAGTGATAGTGGACGAGGACCAGCATCACGCAGGTTATCAGGACCAGCCCGACAATGCTTGCGGCACGTACGACGGTGAGCGGCTGCCGGAGAATCTGCACGATGTAGGCGCATGACGCCAGCCACATCGCCGTGACGAGGAGGTACATGAGGAGTGTATGGAGCGGTTTGATCTTGATATAGTAGATCATCAGAAAAACGGTCCGGTGGATGACCTTCACGCAGGCCGCCACTTTAGTAAAGCTTAGGTTGGACAGGCTAATTGACTCTTGTAATTAAAATACTGTCCAAGAATTAAATTGCGCTAAAAGGAAAATGTGAAAAACAGATCGAATTTTAGATTATTGTACGGGGAAAGCCATTACAAATGCGCTGACGCTTATTTCCTCCTTAGTTTTGCAGCGCACGTGTTACACTGGTGCTGTGCTTTCCCGACTTCAGGAGTCTTCAATGGACGAATCGCCCTGGCATGTGCTCGATAAGCGCCTGACTCTTGATCGCAGCCCCTGGCTGAAGGTCTGGGATGAAGACGTTCAGCTTCCCGATGGCCGCGTCATTCACGACTGGGTGCGGCTCGAAATGCCGCGCTACGTGCTGATCTTCGCCGTGACCGTAGACGGCACGGTCCCGTTTTTCCGCCACTATAAACACGGCATTGGCCGCGTGCTGCTCGATCCGCCCGGCGGCTACGTGAACCCCAGCGAAGATCCACTGGTCGCCGCCCAGCGCGAGCTGCTCGAAGAAACGGGCATGAAGGCCGAGCGGTGGACGCCGCTGGCGGCCTTCGTCGTCGATAGCAACCGCGAGGCGGGCTGGGGCCACCTGTTTCTGGCCCAGGGCGCGCGTAAGGTGGCCGAGCCGGACGCCGACGACCTGGAAGCCTACGAAACGATCCTCTGCCCGCTGGACGAGGTGCGCACGGTATGGCGTTCCGGCCAGGTCCAGCACGCCGCTGCCTCGTCCCTGATCGCGCTGTCTCTCGACGAACTGGGCGCGTGGCAACGGTAGCACTATTTTAATCGATTTCTTGTTTGCGCAGGGCATAGGCGCTGCCACCGACGGCCAGCGCCGTCAGCGCGAGCGTGATGATCAGCGCGCCCCACTGTGCCGGGCCGTTTGCGCCCACCGCCAGGGTATGCCCCCAATCAGTGATCTTGCCCGGTGCGTAACGCGTCAGTGAGGACGCGACCAGCACCACCAGCAGGAAGGCGAACGCCAGCCCGCCCGCGCTGGTCATCGAGCGGCCCAGGGCGCTCGCCAGCAGGCTGAGCGCGATCAGGCACAGCAGCCACAGGTAAATGAAGGCGACCAGCGCCACGAACCCGCCGATGGGCGGAGCCTCGAACAGCAACACCGTATACAGAAAATCGGCCAGCGCGCCGAGTAGCAGCCCCAGGCCGAACAGGATCGCCAGCGCGGCGAACTTCGCCAGCACGAACGTTTCGCGCGGGAGGGGATGCGGGAAGATCAGCGTAGCCTGCCCGCGCTCGCGCTCCCCGACGATCGTGCCGAAGCTCATCAGCACGCCCAACAGCAGTCCGAACTGGGTCGTGTTCTTGACGAACTGGTCGGTGGCGTCCTTCGTCGTTGGCTCGGTAATGATGATCTGGATATTCTGTTGGTCGCCCATCGACTTGAGCAGTTCCGGCGTCAGCTTGGCGAACAGCGGCGACATCAGTCCGAAGGCGACCAACACCACCACGACGATCAGCACTTTGCGCGTGCGCCACAGCTCAAGCAGTTCTTTACGTAATTGAACACGGAAGACGCGCATCAGATGTCCTTTTCCGCCGGATCTTGACCATTGGTCAGGGACAGGAAGATGTCTTCCAGCGTCGCGCCGACCATTTCCACACGCAGCAGCGCCAGCCCCGTCAGTGCCGGGAGCAGCTCGCGCCGCGCCTCGTCCACGTCCCGCACGCGCAGCCGCAGCCGCGCGCCGTCCAGATCCGTGCGGGTGACCCACGGCTGCGCGCCGAGCTGTTCCGCCAGCCCCGCCAACTGGGGGACCGCTTCCGGCAGCACGTCCACCTCGAAGATCGGGCGTGCGTAGCGAGCCAGCAGCGCGTCGCGCGGGGCCTGCATCACCAGATGCCCGTGATCGATGATGCCGATCTCGTCGCAGACACGCTCGGCGTCGCCCAGGATGTGCGTCGAGAAGAACACGGTCAGGCTGTCGCGCAGGTCGTTGAGAATGTCCAGAATCGCCTTGCGCCCCGCCGGGTCCAGCGCGGAGACCGGCTCGTCCAGCAGCAGCACGGACGGCTGCGGCAGCAGCGCCTGGGCCAGCCCAAGCCGCTGCTTCATCCCGCGCGAATAGCCGCCGACGCGCTTTTTGGCCGCGTCCAGCAGCCCGACGCGCTCCAGCGTCGCGTCGATGGGCGGATCGGTCATGCCGTGCAGGTCCGCGATGTAGCGTAAAAACTCGCGGGCGTTCATCCAGCCGTAAAACATGGGCGTGTCGGGCAGATACCCGATCGGTGGCCGCTGGCCGCTGCCCACCTCGATCCCGTCGATCCGCACGGTGCCCGCCGTGGGCCGGGCCAGCCCGGTCATCAGCCGCAGCATCGTGGTTTTGCCCGCGCCGTTCGGCCCCAAAAAGCCGAAGATCGCGCCGCTGGGCACATCCAGGTCGATCCCGTCCAGCGCTTTGACAGGGCCGAAGTGTTTGGTCAGCCCACGGATTTCGATGGCGGTCATTCGATCTCTTCTTTGCGCCCAAACACGAAGTAGAGGATGGGGCCAAGCAGTTGACCCAGGGCGACGATCACCACCCACACGGCGGTGTTGCCCTTCGCGCCTCCGCGCTTGTAGATGTCGTAGAGGGTGTAGATTTGCAGGCCGATCTGGATGATGATCAGGGGAATCAGGGCCGCTATCGTAGAGTTGTCCACTGTCATGCTCACTTTCGCGCCACAGCCTCGTGCCGGGCGTAGGGTGACCTAAAACGATTAACCTCCAATAGCATACCTCAAGGCAGCCTGTTGAATCGCGTGTCAAATAACAGGAAAACGGGCACGCGAGTATCACATGTGGGCAGAAAACTATATCGGTCTCATAAAAAACCGTACAGAACTTGAATCGATGCCGCTGCGGTCACGCCACGGTCACGCCCTTGGGGGATACTCAAATCAAGTTCAGTCACTTGTATGCGGACCGAAAATCAAGTACCGTATTCGCTATACAGCGGACGGATATGCAGGAGGAAAACCATGTCGCGCGAAGCCCTCACCACCATCGTCAGTCGTGCCATTACCGATACGGCCTATCGTGCTAAACTGCTCTCAGATCCCGATGCCGCGCTGAAGGACTACGAACTGTCCGACAAGGAACGCAAGATGCTGCGCAGCCTGAACGCGGATACCTTTGACGAGATGACCATGGACCTCGAAGCCCGCCAGTCCAAGAGCGGCTTCCTGGGCAGCTTCTCGCTCATGGGCGGTAAGGACAGCGTCGATATGGACTCGGTGTTGAACCTGATGATGAACAAGTACGGCGGCGATTCATAACAGCCATCGGATGCTGCGGCTCTACCCACCCAACCCAAAAAGAACGGGGCGTCACGCTCAACTGTGACGGCCCCGTTCTGCTTTTAGGAGGCTGCTGCGGGCAGGGTTACTTGCCGCCGCGCGTCATGCGGCGGCGCATCATCAACACGCTGCCCAGCACGGTCAGGAACGTCACCACGATCTTGGTCGGATCGACCACCGGCTCCACGCGCACGCCTTCCGGCCCCACGCTGATCACGGCCACCGGACGCGCCGCCGAATAACCGCCTCCGCCGCCTCCGCCGCCGAAGCCGTAGCCCTGTGCGGGGGATGCGGACGAGGAAACCGGCTCCGCGTCTTCGGGATAGTCGGCGTCGCTCTCGGACGCGGTATCACCACCCCCGCCGCCGCGCGCAAAACCGAAGCCTAACCCGACCGAGACTTCCGCTGCGGTGATAATCGTGCGCTCGCCCACGGTGATCGGCTCGCCGTACACGGCGCTGGGATGCGCGACCGTGGTCATGCTGTCCAGCAGGTCATAAGCTTGTTTTTCGTCTTCCAGCTTCGAAAAGAAAAATTTGTTCATTTCTTCGCTCATGCGCTTTTGCTCCTGTCTCGACTTTGTTTGGCCCACATGGCGAGTGTGACCGCCGCCCCCACGCCCAGCAGCCCGGCCTGGATGCGGCGTGTCACGTCGGGAATGTCGATCCGCTCGGTTTGCCCATTCTGCTCGACCAGCAGGCCCGCCGGGCGCGCCCACGCGAACGCGGCGGACTGCCAGCCCACGTGAAGCGTGGCGGCCATGGGCGTGATACGAACGGGGCCGTCAATGACCGGTTCGCCGGGCTGGATCTGCCACCGGAACGCCGGAAGTTTAAGATGCATGTCACCTCCGCTGCGATTGAGGGGAAGGACGGGTGCGGCTGCCCGGTGGTGCTGAGCAGCCGCGTTATGGATGTTCAGAGTTTAGCAGAACGTAGCGCGCACCGGATCACTGCGCGGCGGGGATTACCAGTGTTTGACCCACGGTGATGTACGCGACGTTGCCCTGGACGGTCAGGCTGTTGGCCTGGACGATCGCGTCCACGCTGACGCCGTACTGCCGCGCGATGGAAAAGACCGTGTCGCCCGCCTGCACGACGTGCGTGGTGGGGCCGCCCGCCGCCGGTGCGGTCGTCGGGCTGGTGGCGGCTGGCGCGAGCGGCGCTTCGATCTGCGGGGTCGGCACAGCGCCGCAGCCCGGCAGTTGGAGTTCCCAGCCCAACTGGAGGATCGAGTTTTCGCCCGCCGTCAGCAAGGTCGGGTTGGCGGCGACGAGATCGCTCAGCGCGACGTTGTTCTGCTGCGCGATGGAGAACAGCGAATCGCCTGACTGGACCACGTGCACGCAGTCATCGACGGCGGCAGGCGCGGCGTTGCCCGCATCGCCCGCTTGTGGCGTGACGGTCGCCGTCAGGCGCAGGGCGGGATTGATCGTCGGCGCGGGCGTGGCCGAGGGCCGGATGTCGCTCATGCTCGGCGTGGTGATGCCCGGCGCGGCGGTCGTCGGCGTGACCTGATTCAGCACGGTGTCGCTGCTGGTGGTCGGCCCGAACAGGTCGAGCTGGGTCGGGGTGGGGCCGAGGACGCTGCCCGCGTCAGTGGCGTCGGCGGTTACTTCCTGCACGGCTGCCGTGGTGGGCGTGACGCGCGTCGCGGTCACCTGCGGCGTACTGGTGGCGACCACCGTTGGTGTTTCAAGATCGCTCAGATCGACGCGATTCGAAGTTGGCTGCACGTTTTCGCCCGCGTTTTTGTAACAGGCGGATGCGCTGAGCACGAACAGGCCCAAAACGAGCGCCAGCGCCAAACGGGCGGGTAAACGAGAATAGGTCATACGAGTGTCTCCTTCGCCTCGGCAGGGAGAGCCTTACTTCGGCCCTAGTTTACACCGTTTTCAGCCAATCCGCCGAACGGCTGACCGCCGTGCGCGGCCAAAACTTGCGTTGCAAACGGTTCGCACATCTTCTATAGTTAACAAGCGGCACGTTTCATTCCGAAACGTGCACGAGAACCCTTTCGGAAGGCCGTTATGACCCTTATCAATGACGAACAGACGCAGACCGTATCCGGCTCGATTGCCGGCGTGCGTTTTAACGAAGTAGGCAAGCTGTACCACTTTGACTGCACCCATCTGCCCGAGCTGCTGGTGGGCGAGCACGTGATCGTCGAGACGGCGCGCGGCATGCAGATGGGCCAGGTGATGAATATCTTACCCATCGATGGCGAAGAAACGCTGCGCGAGTACAAACCGATCCTGCGCAAGTCCACGCCGATGGACCAGATGAGCGCCCAGTTGTGGAAGTCGCGCGAGGTCGAGGCGCTGATCACCTGCCGCGAAAAAGCAGCGGAGCTGGGCGGCTACGAGATGGCGAAGTTTGTCGCCGCACAGTACAACTTCGACGGGACGCTGCTGGCGCTGCTGTTTAGCGCCGACGACAAGATCAACACCAACCGCCTGCGCTCCGCGCTTCAGCGCAGCTTCAAGGCCAAAGTGGAGATGCGGCAGGTCGGCCCGCGCGACGTGGCGAAGCTGATCGGCGGCATGGGCGCGTGCGGGATTCCGCGCTGCTGCAGCACCTTTTTGACAGACTTCAGCCCGATCTCGATCAAGATGGCGAAGGCGCAGGGCATTTCGCTCAACCCGTCGGAGATCACGGGCATGTGCGGACGCCTGCGCTGCTGCCTGATCTACGAATACGAGCAGTACGTCGAGGCGCGCAAGCAGCTTCCCAAGCGCAACAAGCGCATCGGCACGCCGCACGGCGAAGGCCGCGTGATCGACGTGCACCCGCTCAAGGATGCCGTCACGGTAATGGTCGAAGACACGCGCCACATCGTCACGCGCGAGGAGATCATCCCGCTGGAAGAGTGGGAAGCGCTCAAGGCGAAGGCCGAGCAGCCATGCGCCAAGCACGAGGGCGGCGAATGCGACTGCGGCGCGAGCCGGGGCCGGTCGTCTCTGCCGCCTGCTCCCGCCGAGGAAGAAGTCGCGGAGGAGCCGGAAGAAGAGATCGATATGACCGACGTGATTGATCTCAGCAAGGTCAGCCGCCGCCCGCAGGCCGACGCGAACCAGCAGGAGCACAAAGAGGGCAGCGGACGGCGTCGCAGCCGGGGCCGTCGCGGGCGCGGGCGTCACGGCGGCGGGAAGTCGCACTCCGGCGGCGATTCGTCGAACCAGGGCGAGTCCGGCGGGTAGATCCTGCCGCGTGGCGCGGATCCAAACGCGGCCACACGCTGACCTCCATACAGGCACGATCCCGGGCGCTTACGCACGCGTATGCGCCTGGGTACGATCCTCATGCCGCCGCGCCGCGGATCGGTGTGGCTGCGGGCCGTGGGCGCGTGAGAGACCGGAACGGCGGTTGCGGCACACCTCATTTGTGAATCGGGCATACCACTCAACGAGCAGGTTGGGAACCAATGGCGGAATCAACTGGCGCGCCCCAGATCCAGCGCGTGATGGGCATCTTCGCCCATCCTGACGATCCCGAATTTTTTTGCGGCGGCACGTTTGCGCGGTGGGCCGCCGAAGGCAAACACATCATCTTCGTGATGGCGACCAGCGGCGATAAGGGGTCGGGCGACGTGAACATGCACTCCGACCAGTTGATCGCCCTGCGCGAAGCGGAAGAACGCGCGGCGGCGGCCAGACTGGGCGTGAAGGAAGTCATCTTTTTGCGCTATCTCGACGGCGAGCTTCAGCCCACGCTGGACCTGCGCCGCCAACTGACGCGCCTGATCCGGCTGAAGCGGCCCGATACGGTCGTGGCGAGCGATCCGTCGGGGCGCTGGTATGGCACGGGCTACCTCAATCACCCCGATCATCTTGCCATCGCAGAGGCGGCGCTGGACGCCGTGTTCCCCTCCGCGCGCGATCATCTGACCTTCCCCGAGCTGTACCGCCGGGAAGGGCTTCAGCCGCACAAGGTCAAGCAGGTTTACATGTGCCTGCCGACGCAGCCCACCGTCAAGATCGACGTGACGGACTATCTGGAGACGAAGATCGCCGCGCTGCGCGAGCACGTCAGCCAGATCGGGGATATGGACGAGATGGCACGCCGCCAGCGCGAGGGCGTTGACCGCGAGTGGATAGGCGACGGGCCGCGCTATTCGGAATCATTTCGCGTTTTTCAGCTTGATTGACTCGACTGGCTGCCCGGCCAGTCGGGCGGCCTGAAGCGAGGGGGCCGCTTATGACCGTTATTGACTTTAAACCACAGATCGAAGCGCGACAGGACGCCTGGATCGCGCGCCGCCGTGACCTGCACCAGCACCCGGAACTGGGCTTTGAAGAGGTCCGCACCGCCGGAATCGTGGCCGAGACGCTGGCCCGGCTGGGGCTGGAAGTGCAGACCGGCATCGGCAAGACCGGCGTGATCGGGATTCTGGAAGGCGAAGGCGGCGACGGCCCGACCGTGCTCGTCCGCGCGGATATGGACGCTCTGCCGATCGTGGAGGAGAACGAGGTCGATTACGCCTCGCAGACGCGCGGCACGATGCACGCCTGCGGTCACGACGCGCACACCTCGATCGGGCTGGCCGTGGCGGAGCTGCTCAGCGCGGAACGCTCGAAGCTGAAGGGCCGCATAAAGTTCATCTTCCAGCCCGCCGAAGAACTCGGCACGGGCGCGAGCGCGATGATCGCGGACGGCGCGCTGGAAAATCCGAAGGCGGACGTGGCGCTGGGCCTGCACCTGTGGAACGAGCGCCCGCTGGGCCAGGTTGCGCTGACCGATGGCCCGTTCATGGCGGCGGCGGGCGATTTCACGATCCGCATCAGCGGCAAGGGCGGCCACGGTGCGCTGCCGCATCTTACCAACGATCCCGTGGTGGCGGCCAGCCAGATCGTCGTCGCGCTGCAAAGTATCGTTAGCCGCAACGTCTCGCCCACGGATGTGGCCGTGGTGTCCGCGACGTACTTGCGCGCGGGGGAGACGTTCAACGTGATCCCCCCGACCGCCGAGATTCGCGGCACGGTGCGCGCCTTCACGCGCGACATGGCCGACCTGCTTCAGCAGCGCGTGGAGGAGATCGCCACCGGGATCGCGCAGTCGTTGGGCTGCACGGCGGACGTCGAGGTTGCGTACCTGACGCTGCCGGTGATCAATTCGGCGGACGTGAACGCGCACATCCGGCCCGCGCTCGAACGCGCCGCGCCGGACATCGAGATCGTCACGGGCTACCGCACGATGCTGGCCGAGGACGTGTCGTATTTTCTGGACGCCGTTCCGGGGACGTATTTCTTCGTCGGCTCGGCCAACAGCGAGCGCGGCCTCGATTACCCGCATCACCATCCGCGCTTTGACTTCGACGAGCGCGTGATCCCGCTGGCGGTCGATCTGCTGGCGAGCGCGGTCGCGTCGTACGTGCTCTAGCATAGTTGGAAAAACGTCGCGTAGGGGCGTATAGCTATACGCCCCTACAAACCGGGCGGAGCAAGCCCCGCCCCGACGGATCGCGTAATCGTGCCTGTCTCCCCTCTCCAACTTGATTGGAGAGGGACCGGGGGTGAGGTTACATCGAGAACCGCACCGCATCCGGCCTGGGCTTGTACCGAACATGGACTACTGATCGCTGATCACTTTTTTGGGGGAAGGTAACACGTAACCTATGCCGCAGGTGAACATCTTTCGCTGGCGGAGCGGGGGCGGCTGGCTGGTCGTTTCCGGTGGAGGCGCGGTGCTCTCGGAGGACGTGCAGTCTATCGAGGCGCGCGTGTTGGTGCGGACCCACTCGCAGGGGCCGATTGCTTATATTTGGGCGGCGGGCAGCATCGACGACGCCGACGCGCACATGGACTCGCTGCAAGAGATGGGCGCGCGCACGGGCTATCTGGTCGATATCCTGACCGAAGAAGACGACGTGTTGTTTCGCCAGATCAACGAGGCCGGGGTGATCATCCTCGGCGGCGGTCCCAACGTGGACGTATTGGCCGATGCGCTGTCTGGCGTGGTGCTGAACGCGATGCAAGAAGCGTTCGGGCGCGGCGCGACGATTTACGCCGTGGGCGACAGCGCCGGGGTGCTGGCCTCGTATGACGTGCGCGGCACGATGATCCATCCGGGGATCGGGTGGATCGAGGGTGCGCTGGTCATGCCCGGTTACAGCGCCGATCAGGCGGAGAGCCTGCGCGACATGGTGCACCGCCATCCCGAAGCGTACGGCCTCGGTCTTTCGGCGGGCGCGGCGATGGCCTTCGGGCCGCAGGGCGAGATCGAAGTATGGGGCAACCAGCAGGTTACCGTGTCGCTCGGCCATCCCGGATCGAGCGTGTGACGGCGCGCCCCTGTCCGAACTGACATGGCGGGCTGCCCTCGCATGTGGCAGACTCCGGTTCTGCGCCGCAGGGGTAGTCCGGCGGCGGTGAATGCGGCGACCCGGCTGTAAAGCCCGGTCGCGGATTGTGCAGCGTTTTAGCCAGGGGGAGAAGTAGCATGCCCGTAACGGTATTGATCGGCGCCCAGTGGGGCGATGAAGGCAAGGGGCGCGTCGCGGATTGGCTGGCCGAACAGTCGGACGCGATGGCGCGTTATGCGGGCGGCGACAACGCCGGACATACCGTCCGGGTTGGCGCGCGGCGCTTTGGGCTGCACCTCGTGCCGTCGGGCATCATCCACCCGCACCTGACGTGCATCCTCGGCAGCGCGATGGTGATCAACCCGCTGCGGCTGGTCGAGGAACTGGACATGCTCGTGGGCCAGGGCGTCGACGTTTCCTCGACGCGCATACACATCAGCCCGCGCGCCCACGTGATCACCCCGGCGCACATCGCACTGGACGGCGCGAGCGAGCGCGCGCTGGGATCGGGCTCGATCGGAACCACGCAGCGCGGCATCGGCCCGGCCTACAGCGCCAAGGCGGAGCGCACCGGCATCCTGACCGGCATGATGGCCGATCCCGATGCGTTTGTTGACGCTGTGCGCGCCCAGATCGAACAGGCCAACCGCGTGCTGGTCGATATCTACGGCCTGGAGCCGATCGACGCGGAAGATTCGATGGCGCAGTACTACGAAGCGGCGCAGCGGCTCGCGCCCTATCTGCACAACACGACCGAGGTCGTGCACGCGCTGTTGGACGCGGGCAAGCGTCTGCTGTGCGAAGGCGCGCAGGGCACGCTGCTCGACATCGATCACGGCCATTACCCGTTTGTCACCAGCTCCTCGGCTACCGTGGGCGGCGCGATCACCGGCCTCGGCTTCGGCCCGCAGGAAGTCGATCGCGTGGTGGCGGTGTCGAAAGCCTATTGCACGCGCGTCGGCAACGGGCCGTTCCCGACCGAACTGGACGACGAGGTCGGCCAGCGCCTGCGCGAAGTCGGCAGCGAGTACGGCACGACCACGGGCCGCCCGCGCCGCTGCGGGTGGCTGGACGCGGTCGCGCTGCGCTATGCCGTGCGCGTCAACGGCGTCACGGAACTGGTGCTGACCAAGCTCGACGTGCTCAGCGGGATGGATACGCTGCATATCGCCACCGCCTACGACACGCCGCAGGGCCGCGTCACGACGCTGCCGCTCGACACCGCTGCGACCGATGAAGTTGTCCCGGTATACGAGACGCTGCCCGGCTGGCAAACCGAAATTACCCGCCTGCGCCGCTTCCGCGATCTGCCGACCAACGCGCAGCGCTACGTGGAGCGTGTCGAAGCGCTGGCGGGCGCACCGGTCAGCGTGATCAGCGTTGGCCCGGAGCGCGAGCAGGCGATCGTGCGGTAAAAGGAATAGGCCGGAGCCTGTTCTGCGCTTTTGACGGTTCGCCCCGTGACGTGTTTGCCGGGCGATTCACCTGACTGCCCATTTCTGGCCCTTTTCCACCTCACTGCGGAAAGGGGCCAGGCGGGGCGGTGATGCTGCCCGGTGTGGCGCGCGTGCAAAAGCCATCACAGCTCCTGACGCCTGTAAGGAGGCAGTCTTTGATGGACGATGCACCGCAGTCCGATTCTCCGCCAGAAGCATACCACTGGCAGTTTGCGTCCCCGGTCGATTTTGTGCCCCAGCGCGTCGTGTCGCTGGTCCCCAGCCTCACCGAATCCCTCTTTGACCTGGATCTTGGTCAGCGCCTCGTTGGTGTGACCGCTTATTGCGTCCGCCCTCTATCGGGTGTACAGTTACTTCCACGGGTAGGGGGAACAAAAAATCCAGACATCGAGGCTATCGTTCGTCTGGGGCCGGATTTGGTGCTCATGAACGACGAGGAGAACCGGCGCGAGGATGCAGAAAGTCTGCAAGCTGCGGATATCCCAGTGTGGGTAACGGGGCCGCGCTCCATTGCAGATGTGTTGAATTTGCTTTGGACCATCATGGATGTGTTCGACCATACGGTGATGGTTCCACGCGTGCATGAAATCGAGCGGGCTTACGACTACACCCTGGCTGCCACTCGAAATGCGCCGCTCGTCCCCACTTTTGCACCAATCTGGCGTGACCCCTGGATGACTTTCAATGCTGACACCTATGCGCACGACGTGCTGCGGGTTTGCGGCGGCGTGAACGTGTTTGCCGACCGCGAGCGCCAGTTTCCGCTGGCTGCCGACCTGGGTGAAGGCGATCCCCTCCCGGCGGATGATCCGCAGGTTGCTGGGCGTGACCGGCGCTATCCGCGCATCTCACTGGACGAGGTTGTCGCTGCGCAGCCGGAGTTGGTTTTGCTGCCGGACGAGCCGTATGCCTTTACCGCCGAGAATGCCGACGCGATTCGCGCGCTCGATATTCCAGCGGCTCGCAGCGGGCGCGTTCACCTGATCGACGGCTCGCTGCTGACATGGCATGGCACGCGCGCGGCGTACGCGCTGCGCGATCTTCCGGCGCTGATTCTGGGGGAATGAGGGTAGCTATGCCGCTTGAGAACGTCCAGCCAAGCAGTCTGGAGAGTCTGTGTCGCAGCGTCTCCGATGTCGTGGTCGCCTGCGATGGCGCTGGCCGCGTGGTGATGTTCAATCCCGCGGCTGAGACGGCTTTTCACACTCCAGCGGCGGGCGTGGTAGGGCGCACGCTCGACAACCTGCCCGCGCTTGAGCCGATCCGGGCGACCCTTCTGGGCTATGCGGGCGACGGCAGCACCGAGGTGCGCAACCTGATTCTGCCCGGCGGCGCGATCTACCAGGGGCGCGTGATCGCCGTGGAGGAGATCGGGCGCGTGGCGATTCTGGCCTCGGCAGTCGCCCCCGACGATCGCGCCAAGGGCCAGCTTGCGCTCCAGATGGGCACGATCATCCACACGCTCAAAACCCCGATCGCGTCGGCGCACATGGCGCTCGACGTGGTGCTGGCCGCCGGATCGTTGAACGCCCGCCAGGACGAATTTACGCGGCGCGCGCAGCACACGATGGATCACATGCTGCGCATCGTCAGCGAGCTGGTCGATATGACCTGGCTTGAAGCGGGCGAGGATTTACAACTGGATGAGGTCGAGCTGAACGAGCTGGCGGACGCGGCCATCGACCAGCTTAAGAGCGACCGCATCTGGCGCGGCGTCGCGGTGGAGCTGCTGCCCGCGCCCGACGGCTGCCGCGTGATGGCCGACGAGCGCCGCCTGTCCAGCGCGATCGTGAATCTGGTCAGCAACGCGATCAAATATTCGCCCAACGGCGGCACGGTTCGCGTCCGCATCGATTCTGCGCCCGAAGCGGCGGTCGTGGCCGTGGAGGACGAGGGGATCGGCATCGCGCCGGAGCACATCCCCTACATTTTTGACTGGTTCTATCGCGTCGTGTCGACGGAGACGCGGCGCATCGAGGGCAGCGGCCTGGGATTGGCGATCGTGAAGGCGATCGTCGAAAAACACGGCGGCGAGGTCGCCGTCGAAAGCAAGCCGGGCCGGGGCAGCACCTTCCGCTTCACCGTGCCCGCGCGCGAGCCATAACGATTTCCCCGTGCGAAAAACCACAGGGGCGCTTCATCACGGAGCGCCCCTGTTTTTTTACCAGCCGGTCACACCGCCCGGATTTACTCGCCGTTGTGCTGCACGTTGTGATCCTGGATCAGCCATTCGAGGTTGAGCGGCAACCGTCTGCGGCTGCGCGAGATGACGATCGGCAGCGCCTTGGGCATCAAGTCCGCGACGATAGGCGTCGTGCCGAGCGGGTCGCCGTCGATCTGCGTGGGCTGCGGCGTCACGCAGTCCACCACGATCCGCTTGCGCGCCGAGAAGTAGATGATCGATTCGGGCGGAAAGCCGCTGCCCGCGACGAGATTGGTCACGCTGTTGAACACGCGCCCGGCGTTGAGGGGCCGCAGCACGCCCGCGTACAGCAGGCCGTCGTCGGGCTGGATCGCCTCGTTGATCACCGACAGGCCGTTGATCCAGGTCAGCGCGCCGGTCGCCGTCACGAATGCCATGATGCCTTCGACGTGAATCGGCGGCTGGCCGTCCAGCGAAATCAGGTATTCGATCGGCTTCGTTTGCCGCAGCGACTTGATGCCGGGAATGGCGTAGGCCAGCACCCCCAGGCGGTCCTTGTCTTCGCGGGTGACGTTGTAGGCTGCGTCCGCCTCGAAGCCGGTCGAGACGCGCAGCACCGAGCAGCGCTCGCCCACGCGCGCCAGATCGACGCGCCGGATGACGCCCGGTCCCAGCGCCAGCCGCAGCGCCGGATCGAGCCGGTGCGGCAGGCCCAGGAAGCCCGATACGACGTTGCCCGTGCCAACCGGAACCCACGAAAACGGCAGCATTGCTTCGCCCAGCACATTTTGCGCGCCGGACACCCCTTCCATCAGCGTGCCGTCGCCTCCGGCCAGCAGGATACGATCCGCTCCATTGGCGACTCCCTCCGCGATGGCTGAGGTGAAGTCAAAGTTCGGCGTGGTGATGTGAAGGGTGATCCGAGGGCGTGTGATTTCACGCAGCCGTTCGATGACGTCTGCGCCGCGCTTGGAGCCGGAAGCCGGATTGACGATAGCCAATACGTGCTTGGGTGCGGCTACCGGAGTCAATTCCTGATCGGTCATGGGGTTTTTGTCCCGCCCTGGCGTAGCTTGTAACTTCTGGTTGAGAGTGACTGTAACCCTCATTTCCGGCACGTTCCCCCAGTAGGAGAATGCAAGAAAGGCTGCTAAGAGCCTTTGATCGTTGGGCCGGATTTTGAGGATGAACCGTTTAGTAAGACCATTCTAAGTATACTATACGCTGCGCGTCTTCGCGTGTTGCACGGTCTTGCGAAACGGTGGGTAAGCATCCTGACAGTGCATCTCTGAGCCGTTGCTCAGCTCCCGCTGCCCCTATTATAACGGCTATATGACGATTTGGCGTGGGCTGGCGGTCGGCGTGGGTATGGGCGTGTTGGTGGGCGGCGTGGCCGGGTTGGGCGTCTCGGTGGGTGTCACCGGCACGGTCGGTGTAGGCGTCTCGCTGGGCAGCGGCGTGATGGTCGGCGGTGGCGTGAAGGTGATGGTCGGCTTCGGCGTCGGCTCCAGCGCTTCGATCACGCTCTCGTGCATGTAGACGATGTCGGTGAATGCGCCGTCCGGGTTGAGGTTGATCTCGTACCATTCCGGGTTGTCGATGGAGCGGCCATAAACGCAGACCTGATTGCCGTAAGGGATGGTATCGACGCGCGGGCACTCGTCGTTATTCTGGCTGGGGCACTCGCGGTAAACGGCGCGTTCCACGATGATGATGAACCACTCGCATGGCGGCAGCGAGGTCGAGGTGGCGGGCGCGGCGAAGGTCGGGCGCTGCGTGCTGAAGTTGGCGGTCGAGGTGATCAGCGCGGCGCGGGTGACTTCTGCCGTGATGTTGCCCCGGTCCTCCAAAAAACGGAGGAACCCATCCCACACGTAATAACCGCCGAAGATGACCGCGGCGACGAAGATGACGATTAGTAGGGGGGAAGGCCCTGAGCGGCGGTATGACATGCGATCCTACCCTGATTCCCAACCCGCCCTGGCGGCGGCTCCGCCGGGCAGATCCTATTTCCATACTCCCCCCACGTGGGCGCATCACGATCCAGTGTAGCGCACACGGCCCGCGCGCTCCACATTTTGCCGGGCAGCGTAGGGAAAGCGGCGTTAGGGCGTGGGCAGGATCTGCGCGAGGCGCTCCGCGACGTCATCCGCGGTCCAGGCTTGCGCGCCGTCCAGCGTCAGGACGGGGATGCCGTGCGCCGATGGGCCGCCTAGCCATTCGTCGTGGCAGGCTTCGAGCTGCTGCAAATAGGCCAGCGGGATCGCTTTTTCTTCCGCCCGGCCCCGGATTTGCAGGCGGCGCAGGCATTCTTCGGCGGGCGTGCGCAGATAGAGGATCGCGTCCGGCGCGGGCATGGCGGCGGTGAAGTGCTCCCAGAAGTGGCAGTATACCGCCCACTCCGTTTCGTCCATCGTGCCCTGGTCGTGCAGATTCTTGGCGAACACGTAGCGGTCGCAGTACACCGAGCGCTCGAAGACGGCGATCGCGCCATCCGTGGCGGGCGGCGCGGCCATCTGGGCGCGCGTCACGAATGCGCCGATCTGCATGGTGAATGCCCAGCGCGGCGTATCGGCGTAGAAGCGTTCCAGCAGGTTGGCGGCGAAGCCGGTCTGCCAGTGCGCGACGGGTTCCGGTACGAACTGGAAATGAGCGCTTTGCGCCAGCGCCACGCCGAGGGTGGATTTGCCCGCTGCGATGTTACCTTCGAGGAGGACGAGCATTTTAGAGTGTCTCCGAGCTGTGTTGGCAGCCGGGGTTCCGGCTGTGCTGGTGATCGGTGGTTGTATTTTCGTAGGGGTAGGGGCTTGCCCTACCCGGCTTTTCGCCCCACGGGCGGAGCAAGTCCCGCCCTGAGATACGTAGGGGCAATGCACGATTGCCCCTACGGTGATGTGTTATCCAATCAGGTCGAGCGGTCCGCTACTTGGCGTGTTCCTTGCGCATGACCTCGCGCTGCTTTTCCACGCCGCGCCGCGTTGCCAGCTTGACCTCGCCAATGGCGCGCGTGATTTCGATGTCACGCGGGCAGGCGTTGGTGCAGTTGAAGATCGTGCGGCAGCGCCACACGCCGTCCGGCTCGGCCAGCACGTCTAGACGCTTGTCGGCGGCCATGTCGCGGCTGTCGAAGATGAAGCGGTGCGCCTGCACGATCGCCGCCGGGCCGACGTAGTCGCCGTTGGCCCAAAAGCTGGGGCAGCTCGTCGTGCAGCACGCGCACAGAATACACTTGGTCGTGTCGTCGAAGACCTCCCGGTCTTCCTGGCTTTGCAGCCGCTCGCGGCCATCTTCGGGCGCGGGCGTGTCGTTGACGAAGTACGGCAGCACCGCGCGATAGTGCGCGAAGAACGGCTCCATGTCCACGACCAGATCCTTGAGCACTTTCATGCCCAGCATCGGCTCGATCTGGACGTGCGCGTCGCCGTCGCCGTCGGTCAGGCTCTTGGCGAGCACTTTGCACGCCAGCCGGTTGACGCCGTTGATCCGCATCCCGTCCGAGCCGCAGACGCCGTGTGCGCACGAGCGCCGGTAGACCAGCGTGCCGTCTTGCTCCCACTTCACGCGGTTCAGCAGGTCGAGCACACGGTCGGTCGGTTGGATGTCTTCGAGGGTATATTCCCCCCAGTAAGGCTTGCTGTCTTTCTCCGGGTTAAAGCGCCGGATTCGCAATATAGCCCGCATTGTATCCTCTTTTGCACTCGTGGCTCGGACTTAGTAGACGCGTTCCTTGGGCTTGAAGCGCGGATCTTTTTCGGCCAGGGTCATATCGACCTTTTTGTCGTGATTGAGCCGGATGCCGCCGTCGTCGGTGGGGTAGGCCAGGGTGTGCACCATCCACTTTTCGTCGTTGCGCTTGGGGAAGTCCTCGCGCGAGTGCGCGCCGCGGCTTTCTTCGCGGGCCAGGGCAGACACCGCCGTCACTTCCGCGATGTCGAGCATACAGCCCAGCTCCCACGCTTCGAGCAGGTCGCTGTTGAAGCGCTTGCCCCGGTCGTCGATCGCCAGATCGTTCTGCCATTCTGCCTTCAGCGTGCGGACCTTATCGATCGCTTCCTGAATGCCCTCGGCGGTGCGGAACACGCTCACGTGGTCCATCATGATCTGCTGCATTTCGGAGCGGATCTGGTACGGCTTGCGCGACCCGCTCGACTGGCGAATGCGCTCTAATTCCGCCCCGGCTTCGTGGCCCGCGTCGGCAGGCAGCGGCTCGAAATCGACGTTTTTGCAGTAGTCGGCCATGTGCTTGCCCGCCGCGCGCCCGAACACGATCAGGTCGGTCAGGCTGTTGGTGCCCAACCGGTTCGCGCCATGCACGCTGACGCAGGCGCATTCGCCCGCCGCGTACAGGCCGGGCAGCGGCGTGCGCTGCGCATCCATGATCACGCGGCCTTCGAGATCGGTGGGGATGCCGCCCATGCCATAATGAGCGGTGGGCTGGACCGGCATCGGCTCTTTCACCGGATCGACGCCCACGTACGTGCGCGTGAAGTCAAGGATGTCGGGCAGCTTCTGTTCGACGTACTCGGCGGTGATGCGGCGACTTTCGCCCGCTTCGGCCAGATAACGGTTGACCGTTTCGGGCGTGACGTCCAGGTGCACGTAGCGCTTGCCCTTGATGCCGCGTCCCGCGCGGACTTCCAGGTAAATCGCGCGCGATACCACGTCGCGGCTGGCGAGGTCCTTGATGCTCGGCGCGTAGCGCTCCATGAAGCGCTCGCCCCGGTCATTGAGCAGCACGCCGCCCTCGCCGCGCACGCCTTCGGTGATGAGGATACCCATCGGATACAGGCCGGTCGGGTGGAACTGGAAAAATTCCATGTCCTGCATGGGCACGCCGCGCCGGTAGGTCAGCGCCGTGCCGTCGCCGGTCAGGGTCAGGGCGTTGCTGGTGATCTCCCAGACGCGGCCCCAGCCGCCGGTCGCAAACAGGACGGCCTTGCTGTGGAAAATGTGCAGCTCGCCGTCGTCGATGTTCACCGCGACCACGCCCACGACCCCGTTCGCGCCGCGCAGCAGGTCGATGACGTGGTATTCATCGAAGAACATCACGTCGTTTTTGATGCACTGCTGGTAGAGCGTTTGCAGGATCATGTGGCCAGTGCGGTCGGCGGCGTGGCACGCGCGGCGAACCGGCTGCCCGCCGAAGCTGCTGGTGTGCCCGCCGAAGCGCCGCTGCGAGATGCGCCCGTCGGGCGTGCGGTCGAAGGGCAGGCCCAGGTGCTCCAGCTCGATCACGGCGCTGACGGCTTCTTCCGCCAGACGCAGCGCGGCGTCCTGATCGCTCAGGTAGTCGCCACCCTTCACCGTGTCGAAGGCGTGCCATTCGGGATGATCTTCTTCGAGGTTGCCCAGCGCCGCGCCGATGCCGCCCTGGGCCGCGCCGGTATGGGAGCGGGTCGGGTAGAGCTTGCTGATGACGGCGGTTTTGACGCCGCGCGAGGCATAAAGTGCGGCCATGAGTCCTGCGCCGCCCGCACCTACGATAATTGCGTCAAATTGATGTGTTTGCATGTTAGTCCTCGACTGGTCCCTGCATTAGTGCGCGCCCTGGACCGCTGCCACGCTATCGGAGGCAATCTTGAACGCGGCGTCGTCCGCCCCGCTGATGAGCGCCGCCGCGCCCACGACGATCAGCGCGATCATACCGAACAGGATCGCCCAGTTCAGCGCGCGGTTGACCATCGGGCTGTGCGCGTAATCGTCTACCACGTAGCGCAGACCGTTGAACCCGTGAATGGCGGCCAGCGCCAGCAGCATGGCGTCGTAAATGCGCCAGATCGCCACCCCCGCGACCAGCATATCCCACCGCGCGCCGACAAACTCGACCGCCGTGCCGCTCTGGTTCACGATGTCCGTGCCGACCACGGTCAGGCCGCTGCCGGTGATGTCGAACACGCCCTGGATCACGTGCATCATCGCCAGATGGCCGAACGCCAGCGGCAGGATCAGGATGCCGGAGAAGCGCATGAACGACCACATGAAGCCTTCGGCCTGGCCCGGCATGTTGAACTGCCCGCTGCTGCGTTTGATCGCGCCGTATAACGCGGACAGCACCAGCGCGACGACGATGATCACGACAAAGCCCAGCACGAACTGGGACTGCACTTTGAGTATTTCTTCCAGTGACGCGATGTCGTGTTCGCCGTCGTAGAAATCGAGCACGTGGCCGAACATGAGGAGGAACGTGGGTGCAAGCACGATCGCGCTCGCGCCGAAGACAATCCACGCCGCGCGCGACTGGTGCTCCCACCACTCTGGTTTATAGTCGAACAAAATAATACGCAGGCCGTTGAATGCGTGGTAAACGACCGCTGCGATCAGGAGAAATTCACCAATAGTGAACAACGGGCTTTGGTACTGCCGGATCGCGTCCTCGTACTGGTCAGGAAAAAAGGCCGCCCACGATGTATCGATCACGTGCATGGTTAAAAATAGAAGTGTGCCCAGGCCCGCAAGCCGGTGACCGACCCAGCTCCACTGACCTAACTTGCCGCGATAGCGCAGCGTTTCGGTAACGGTTGTAACGAGAGTCGCCATGATGGCTAGGCCTCCATCAACCTTTCTGTGTGGTGCGACAGTGGTGGAAGAGAAGAACAGGTGAGCTTACCTGCCATAATAGCCGTTATCATACTCTATACGCGGCAGTCCGGCCAACTCTTGCTGCTTTTTCTCCCATTTTACCCTTCACGATCGGTATCTCAAGGGAACTATTAATCACGATTTACTAAGATCGTTTGTTGCCAAAATAATCCGATGATATACTCTATGCATTGAAGCGACTATGCTCAAACGATAGCCTGTCCAGCACCTCATCGACGACGAAGCCTTCTGGCAAGCTAGATTCCCCACGTGGCATTTCAGCGCTTCACCCTTTCCCGCCGTCAGGCGAACTGCGGGAAGTTTTTTACGCTCTGGTTTCTACCAACTGCTTTTTAAGGAGTACACACACACATGGCAGAAGCAGAACAGAAAAAAGGCTTGGAAGGTGTCGTCATTGCCGATACGAAGCTCAGCCGCGTGCAGGGCGACATCGGCAAGCTGACCTACTGCGGGTACGATATCCTCGACCTGGCGGCGCACGCCTCGTTTTCGGAGATCATCTTCCTGCTGTGGAACGTCCGGCTGCCGAACAAGGTCGAGCTGGAACGGTTCAAGGCGACACTCGTTGACGAAATGTGTCTGCCCGAAGACGAGATCGAAGGCATCTACCGCTACCCGGTGAGCGCGCATCCTATGGCCGTCCTGCGCACGGCGGTTTCCGCGCTGGGCCTGTACGATCCCGCCGCTGAAGACAACAGCCCCGACGCGAATCTGCGTAAGGCGATGCGCCTGACAGCCAAGATGCCGACCATCGTGGCCGCATGGGAGCGCATCCGGTCCGGCAAGCCGGTGCTTGAGCCGCGCGACGACATGGGCATTGCGGAAAACTTCATTTACATGTTGAAGGGGCACGAGCCGAACCAGACTGAGATCGACGCGCTCAACGTCTATCTGGTGCTGCTGGCCGATCACGGCATGAACGCCAGCACCTTCACCGCGCGCGTGATCACCAGCACCGACGGCGACATGTACAGCGCCATCACCGGCGCGATCGGCTCGCTGAAGGGGCCCAAGCACGGCGGCGCGAACGAAGCGGCGATGCGCATGTTCAACGAGATCGCGGACTTCGGCAATACGAAGGAATGGTTCGAGCGCGAGGTCAAGGGCAAGGGCCGCCGCATCATGGGCATCGGCCACCGCGTCTACAAGGCGATGGACCCGCGCGCGACGGTGCTCAAGCAGCACGCCGAAGCGCTGTGCGACTACACCCAGAACTGCAAGCTGATCGACGTGGCGATGGAACTCGAAGAACTGGCCCTGGCCGACGAGTATTTCATCGAGCGCAAGCTGTTCCCGAACGTGGACTACTACAGCGCGATCGTGCTGGACGCCATCGGCATCGAGACGGACATGATGACGCCGCTGTTCGCCATGTCGCGGGTGGCTGGCTGGACGGCGCACATCATCGAGCAGTGGCACGACAACCGCCTGATCCGTCCGCGCGGCACCTACGTTGGCCCGGTCGATCAGATCTGGACGCCCATCGACGAGCGGTAATCCCGCCCATCACGGCGTACCCCATTCATGGATTTGGAGGGGCGCATCCGCGGATGCGCCCCTTTTTTGCGCGGGGGAGGCGAGGTAACTTCACCTGCGGCCTCGCCCCAACGAGCGCGGAGATTCACCAACTCGCGTCAGGCGCCTGACGCCAGCCGTTATCCGGGCATTGCGCCAAGCTGCTCCAGCATCTTCGCGCGGTCCATGATGCCCCAATGCTCGGTGGCCTTGCCATCAACAATGCTAACAATATCGATGACGTCAAACGACACACGCCTGCCGCTGGCGGGAAGCCCCATAAACTCGCCTTGCTGAGTGCCCGTCCACGTCATATGAAATACCACCTTGTCACCTTCGGCGATCAGTTGTTGGATGGTGGCTTTAAAATCTGGGAAAGCACTGTGCAGCATACCGAACATTGCTCTGGGCGCGTCACGACCGGACGGCATGCCGGGGGGAAGTTCTTCGTGCTCAATGAAGTCGGGGGAGATGATCTCGTCAATTACATTCAGATTGCCTCTGTTCAATACCTCATCAACCAGGCGCCGGGCCAATGCTTTATTCTGTTCGGTAGACATTTTATGCTCCTTTTTATCCATATCTCGGTAAGGGAATTATTTCGATATCGGAAGGTGATTCTCAATGCTACGCATAGCGGATATGCTACAATGGAAAGTGTATGCCTTTACACGCGGAACTTCAACATCGGGAGATATTTCACGCTCTAATGAAAGACGATAGGCCAGTGCAGATGCTTTCGGGGTTTCACTCAAGCCGGTGCTCGGCAGCGCGCGGCCTTCGGGATGTTCCGGCGCGACACAGTCTTGGAAACCGGATGCCCGGCATGCTTTTGTCCGCCGCTGCCTCGCGGAGTCTGGACTTTTCGGGCCGGGGCTGGTATAAGTGCTGCGTGGTGTGAGCCACCACATCCGTTCATTAGATCCATCGAGGCTGTTATGTTGAAGCGTGTCGTCGGCGCGTTCTTGTTCCTGGTGCTGCTGGTCGGCCTGGCCGCTGGCGCGATGCAACTGGCGACGCTGCCCGGCAGCGTCCTGCTTCCGGGGCTGTTCTAGCACGCGCGCATCGTGACTAAAATGCGCCTGGACCCGGATCGCCGGGTGTCTCTGGCGGAGGCGGCGAGCCTCGTCCAGCCGGGCATGACCCTAGCGCTCGGCGGAAACCTGCTCTACCGCCGCCCGGTGGCTTTTGTCACCGAACTGCTGCGGCAGCCCCATCCCCCTACCGATCTCACCCTGTTGGCGTTCACCGCCGGATACGAATCCGATCTGCTGGTTGGCGCGGGCTGCGTGGCGCGCACGCGGACCTGTTACTTCGGCCTGGAAGCGTTCGGCCTCGCGCCGATGTTTACCCAGGCGGCTAGCGCGGGCAGCCTCCAGGTGATCGAAGAAACCGAAGCCAGCATCGCCATGGGCATCCGCGCGCGGATGGCGGGCGTGGGCTTCATGCCGTCCCACGCGTGGCAGGGGACCGATCTGCCCCGGCTGCGGCCCGACGTGAAGACCGTGCGCGATCCGTACAGCGGCGACGAGCTGATCGCGTTTCCGGCGATCGCGGCGGATGTCGCCGTGGTGCACGCGCTGGTCGTGGATCGTCACGGCAACGCGCGCCTGAACAAAAATCTGGGCATCGATCCGGAACTGTGCGTTGTCGCGGAGCACGTCATCGTCACCGCCGAGCGCGTGGTGGACCGGCTCGAAGATGACGCGGATCTACCCGGCTTGCTGGTCACGGGCGTGGTCGAAGCGCCGCGCGGCGCGTGGCCGACCTCGTGTTACCCCGATTACCCCGTGGCGGGCGGCGAAATCCTGCGGTATATGGACGCCTGCACCGACGGCCAGTTCGCTGCGTACGTGAATCGCCTCACCGGTGTTTCCTGATACACCCCCACATCCGGTTTTTCCGCCTTCTTGTGTAAGGTCTCATGCAGTATTTATCCACTGAGTCTATGATTGGACGTATAATCTTACGCAAGAATAGACAGCAACGGAGCAAGGTCATAATGCATGGGCTGAGATTGTATCGGAAGACGGCGACGGTCAGCGTGGTGTTGACCGCGTTGGTAACAGTGTTTGTAGTGGGATATGTGCTCGGCACGCACCAACCGAGCACCGCCGTCCGCGCGCAGTCGGGATCGCCGACCGGCACGGACGAGCTGTTTACGCCGTTCTGGGAAACCTGGACGCTGCTGCATGATAACTACGTCGATGCGCTGGACGACGGTACGCTGATGGAAGGCGCGCTGAACGGCATGTTGGAATCGCTGGGCGATCCGCATACCGGCTACATGGACCCCGAGACATTTAACCAGATCAACGAGTCGATGAGCGGCGAGTATGAAGGCATCGGCGCGACGGTGCGGACCGATGAAGCGACCGGCGGCCTGGAACTGGTGACGATCATGGATGGCTCGCCCGCGCAGGCGGCGGGTTTGCTGCCCGGCGACGTGATCGTGGAGGTCAGCGGCGAAGACATCACCGGCCTGGACCAGAACGAGATCATCGCGCAGGTGCGCGGCCCTGCCGGGACCAACGTCGATCTGGGCATCAAGCGGCCCAACGTGGACGAGATCCTCGACTTCGAGGTCTCGCGCGATCGAATCACCGTCGCCAGCGTCACGTACGACGTGCTGGACGGCGACATCGGGTACGTGCGGCTGAGCCAGTTCGAGTTTGGCTCCTCGCAGGAGCTGCGCGACGCACTGGCAGCGATTGACGCCAACCACCTCAAGGGCCTGATCCTCGACGTGCGCGGCAACCCCGGTGGCTATCTGACCACCGCGATCGAAGTCGCCAGCGCGTTTATTCAAGAAGGCACGGTCGTGACCGAGCGCGGCCCCGAGCGCGAGCGCACGTACGAAGCGCTCGAAAACGCCGTTGCGCCCGACGTGCCGATGGTAGTGCTGGTCAACGCGGGCAGCGCCAGCGCCTCCGAGCTGATCGCCGGCGCATTGCAGGACAACCACCGCGCGACGATCGTGGGGACTAAGACGTTCGGCAAAGGCTCCGTGCAGACGTGGCACACGCTGTCCAACGGCGGCGGCGTGCGGATCACGGTGTCGCGCTGGTATACGCCCAGCGGGCGCTCCGTCAGTGAAGTAGGCATCGATCCCGACGTGAACGTGCCGTTCGAGATCGCAGCGGGTGAAGTTTACGATCCCGCGACGATGCCCGATCCGCAGCTTGAAGCGGCGCTGACGATTCTGCGCACCGGCGAGCCGGTCCAGCCGACGGTCGCTGAGCCTGTCGTGACGGCACAGCCCTAGGCGCGTTTCTTACCCGGCTCCTACGCGCTTCTTATCCTGCTCTGATAGGGGAACCCCCCAAGGTGTGGGATAATTACTCTTGGAGTTTGCGTTTAAAATGACGTGTGGTCCGCCGGGGCGAGACGCTCGCGGACCCCGTTCACCGGGTTGTGTTGGGGTTTTCTCAGCGATCTTGGTACTGGAGGAACGATGTTTTACTGGGATCCGAACTACCTCTTGTTTGTGATGCTGCCAACGCTGGTGATCACCGGCCTGGCGCAAATGTGGATTCAGTCGGCGTACCGGAAGTGGGGCCAGACGGCCAACAGCCGCAGCGTCACCGGCCAGGATACGGCCCAGATCTTGATGCGCAGCGGCAGCATCGAACCGATCTCGGTCGAAGTGACCGGCGGGCAGTTGAGCGACCATTTCGATCCGCAGCGCGGCGTGGTTCGTCTGTCGCAGGGCGTGGCGATGCAGCCTTCCGTGGCGGCGATGGCCGTCACCGCGCACGAGTTGGGACACGTCCAGCAGCACCAGCAGAACAGCCTGCTGATGGGTCTGCGTACGGCGCTGCTGCCGGGCGCGCAGTTCGGCCCGTCGATCGGCATCCTGCTGATCATCGCGGGGCTGTTCCTCAACGCGACCGGGCTGGCGATGATCGGCCTGATCCTGTTCGCGGGCGCGACGCTGTTCACGGTCGTGACGCTGCCGGTCGAGATTGACGCCAGTCGTCGCGGTCTGAAGATGCTGGAACAGAACGGCTTGCTGGCGACCGCGCAGGACCGCAGCGGGTCGCGCGCGATCCTGACCGCCGCCGCGTTCACGTACGTGGCCGCTGTGTTCACGTCGCTGCTGACCCTGATGTATTACGCGTCGCTGGTTTTCGGCAACCGCCGCGACTGATGGCGGCATTACATCCGGCAGCGGATTACACGCTTGACGAGCTGATCGCCGTCTGCATCTCAAGGCAGGTGCACGACGGCGATTTGCTTGCTCAAGGCATGGCAACGCCGCTGGTTGCGGCGGGTTACATCCTGGCACAGCGCACGCACGCGCCAAACGCGTGTTTCGCCTCCGCGATCGGGCAGGGCTTCGTGTTGGAGGCCGCGCCGGTCGGCATTGCGCGCGCCGAGGCGCTGTGGCTGGGCAAGGCGCTGGCCCATGCCAGCTTCGTGTCGCTGGCGGCGGACCTGCTGCCCACGCTGGCCCCGAAAGAGTTTTTCCGCCCCGGTCAGGTGGACGCGGCGGGCAACTTCAACAACCTCGCCATCGGGCAGAATTACGCCGCGCCCCGGCTGCGGCTGCCCGGCGCGGCAGGCATCCCCGACGTGTCCACGCACGCCACGCAGATGTATATGTACGTGCCGCGCCATTCGCGCGCGGTGTTCGTACCGCGGGTGGATTACGTCAGCGGATTGGGGCACAGCCCCGCGCGCACGCAAGGTAACGGCCCGTGTTACCTGATCTCCGATCTGGGGCAGTTCGACTGGGCCGGGGGGCGTATGCGGCTGACGTCGCTGCACCCCGGCGCGACGATCGAGCGCGTGCGCGCCAAAACTGGCTTCGAGTTGGACGCCGCGCCCGATTTGCACGAGACGCCGCCGCCCACACCGGACGAGATCCGGCTGCTGCGCGAGGAGATCGATCCGCTGGCGGTGCGCCGCCTGGAGACGCTCGCCGGGGCCGCGCGGCGCGATCATCTGCGCGCGATCCTCGCCGCCGAGGGCGTGCTGGATTGAGGCGACAGGCAAAATTTAACGCGATTTTGTAGGGGCGGGTTTCTAACCCGCCCGATTTTTTATTCCCTGCCGTACGCAGTTTCTTGTAGGGGCGTATCGCTATACGCCCCTACGCCCCCATCCCCCGGCCCCACGCAAGCGGAGGGAAGGGGAAAATGCCGCCTGTGTTTGTGGACAATTCATGAATTGCCCCTACCGGGCCACCGGATTTTGCTTGTCTCCCCTCTCCAACCCAGATTGGAGAGGGGCCGGGGGTGAGGTCGCGGTCATACCACCCAGGAAACGGACACGCAAAAAGGGCAGGTCACGCGGACCTGCCCTTTGTATTTCACGGGATATGTGCGGCGCGATAGGCTTTTGGCTTTTAGCTTCTGGCTAACGCTAATCGCTAACGGCTAACCGCTGCTACTACGCCTTTTCGAGCAGGCTCTGCGCCTGTTCTGCGACGGCAGCCGCCGTCAGGCCGAATTCCGCGTAGATCTGCTTGTACGGAGCCGACGCGCCGAAGCGGTCCACGCCCACGACTGCGCCTTCCGTGCCGACCCACTTCTCCCAGCCGGTCGTCACGCCCGCCTCGATCGCCACACGGGCCTTGACCTGCGGCGGCAGGACGCTGTCCTGATAGTCCTGCGGCTGCGCTTCGAAGCTCGCCCAGTTGGGCATGCTCACCACGCGCGCCTTGACGCCGCGCTCGGCCAGCAGTTTCTGCGCGTTCATGGCGATTTCGACTTCCGAGCCGGTCCCGATCAGGATCGCGTCCGGCTGGCCGCCGTCCGCCTCGGACACGACGTACGCGCCGCGATCGACGCCGTCGATGACCGCCTGCGGATCGAGGTCCAGCACGGGCAGATTCTGGCGCGTGAACAGCAGCACCGTCGCGTGGCCCGTATGCGCGTTTTTGATCGCGCGGACCCACGCGCCCGCCGTTTCTTTCGCGTCGGCGGGACGGATCACCTCAAGGTGCGGGATCAGGCGCAGCGACATGGTCTGTTCGATGGGTTGGTGCGTCGGGCCGTCTTCGCCCAGACCGATGCTGTCGTGCGTGAACACGAAGATCGTGGGGTAGTGGCTCAGCGCTGCCAGACGGATCGTCGGGCGCATGTAGTCGGAGAAGATCAGGAAGGTTGCGGTATAGGGGATCAGCCCGCCGTGCACGGCCATGCCGTTGGCGATGCCGCCCATCGCGTGCTCGCGCACACCGAAGTGCAGGTTGCGGCCTTCGGGCGTTTCCGGGCTGAACCAGCCCATGCCCTTGAGTTCGGTTTTGGTCGAAGGTTCGAGGTCCGCCGAGCCGCCCATGAAGCCGGGCAGATGCGGCGCGAGCGCGTTCATCACCTGGCCGGACGCCACGCGCGTGGCGACGGGCTTGGCGTCGGCAAAGTCCGGCAGATCGGCGGTCCAATCGCCCGGCAGATCCCCGAACATGCTATCCCACGCGGCGACCTGTTCCGGCGCGGCGCTGGACTTCCACGCTTCCAGCTCCTGCTGCCATGCGGCTTGCGCGGCGCTGCCCTTTTCGACCGCCTGACGGTAGAACTCCATCACATCGCCGGGGATCAGGAACGCCGGTTCCAGCGGCCAGCCGAGCGCCTCTTTGGTGGCCTTCACTTCGTCCACGCCGAGCGGTTCGCCGTGCGACTTGGCGCTTCCGGCCTTGTTCGGGCTGCCGTAACCGATCGTGGTGCGGACCATGATCAGCGACGGCTTATCCGTGACGGCCTGGGCCGCGCGGATGGCTGCGTCGATCGCATCGATGTCGTTGCCGTCCGCGACGCGCTGGACGTGCCAGTCGTACGCGGCGAAGCGCGCGCCGACGTCTTCGGTGAACGCCTGCCCCGTGCTGCCTTCGATCGAAATGTGGTTGTCGTCGTAGAGGTAGATCAGCTTGCCCAGCTTGAGATGCCCGGCCAGCGATGCCGCCTCGGACGTGATGCCTTCCATCAGGTCGCCGTCGCTGACGATCGCGTAGGTGTAGTGATCGATCAGCTTGTGCGCGGGGGTATTGAGCGTCGCGGCGAGGTGCGCCTCCGCGATCGCCATGCCCACGCCGTTGGTGAAGCCCTGGCCCAGCGGCCCGGTGGTGACTTCGACGCCCACCGTCTGGCCATATTCGGGGTGGCCCGGGGTCAGGCTGCCCCACTGGCGGAACTGCTGGAGTTGTTCCAGCGGCAGGTCGTAGCCGGTCAGGTGCAGCAGCGAGTAGAGCAGCATCGAGCCGTGGCCCGCCGACAGGATGAAGCGGTCGCGGTCGATCCACTTGGGATCGTGCGGGTTATGCTTCAGGTAGCGCGTCCACAGCACGTAGGCCATCGGTGCAGCGCCCATCGGCATGCCCGGGTGACCGGAGTTGGCTTTTTGTACGCCATCGACGGCCAGCATCCGGATGGTGTTGATCGCTTTTTGGTCGAATTCAGACATGGGTTCCTTCCGTAACTGTCTCTTAGCAGGCCCGTTGTTTGCCTGCGGATCGCGTAGTGGGTCAGTCGGTGCTCATCGGACAGAGAGTATAATGCGCGGACCAGGACTTGCAACGCACGGAGGTCACACCTCCCGGGTGTTGGATGGCACAAAAAGCGGCGCGTTCCCGTACGAAAGCGCGCCGCTCAACTGCTCTTATGAACTCAAGCGCTAGTCTTCCACAGTCATCGCCAGCCCGCCGCGCACCGCGTCCAGCAGGGCGGCGAAGTTGTCGTCGCTGACCGGGTCTTCGCCTTCGGCGGCGATGGCGTCGATCTCGACCACCAGATCGCCCTCTTTCAGCAGCGCGTAACGTACGCGATCCGTCTGCGCAAGCTGGGCGGTCGTTTGCTGCGGCGCGCGATCGGCTTCGAGCGTCAGCCCGTCAAGCTGAAGCTCGCGCTCGCGGCTGACCATCGCCACGTCGGCGGCGTCCTCTGACGGGTGCGCCTCGACGACGATATACGCGATCGCGTCGTCGGGGCCTTCGTACGACAGCGTGATGTGACCCATGCTGGTGATGGTGCTGGTCAGCAGTTCGGTGCGGTCAGCCAGCTCCCATTCCCCAATCTCTTCGGGCAGGTAGGTGACCATGTCGCGCGCGCGGGCCTTGGGGCTGCCGCCGCAGGCCGAAACGAGCAGGGCCAGCGCCAGCATCGTGATCAATAATGTACTCAGTCGTTTCACGGAAGCTTGCTCCCCCTCAAGTGGGCGGCTAGTGCTCGCCCAGGTACGCCGCACGGACCGTCTCGTTCTGGCGCAGCGCCTCGGCAGTGTCCGACAGGATGATGCGGCCCGTCTGGAGCACATAGCCCCGGTGTGCGATCGCCAGCGCCATCAGCGCGTTCTGCTCGACCAGCAGAATCGTCGTGTCGCGCTCGTTCAGGTAGACGATGATGCGGAAGATATCGCGCACCAGCAGCGGCGCGAGACCCATCGACGGCTCGTCCAGCAGCAGGACGCGCGGGCGCGACATCATCGCGCGGCCAATGGCGAGCATCTGCTGCTCCCCGCCCGACAGCGTGCCGCCGAGCTGGCTCTGGCGCTCGCGCAGGCGCGGGAAGGTGTGGAACACGAATTCCAGGTCGCGGGCGACTTCCTGCGTGTCGTGGCGCGTGAACGCCCCCATTTCCAGGTTTTCCATCACCGTTAGGCGCGAGAAGATCTTGCGGCCTTCCGGCGACTGTACGATCCCGCGTTCTACGATGTGATGGGGCGCAAGGTGCGTGATGTCCTCGTCGTTGAGGACGATGCGTCCCTCGCCGCTTCGCACGACGCCGCTGATGCTGTTGAGCGTGGTCGTTTTGCCCGCGCCGTTACCGCCGATCAGGGTCACGATCTCGCCTTCTTCAACCGTCAGCGAAATGCCCTTCAGGGCGTGAATTTTCCCGTAGTAGGTGTGGAGGTTCTCGACCTCTAGCAGTGGCATGTTGCTTACCGTCCTGTCGGTTTACGCGGGTCAGCTCTCCAGGAAGCCGGACACGATTTGATCGGCGGGCGCGCCGAGATAGGCTTCGATGACGAGCGGGTTCTTCTGGATCTCTTCGGGTGTGCCCTCTGCGATCTTACGCCCGTAGTCGAGCACGGTCACCTGATCGGAAATGCTCATGACCACGCCCATGTCGTGCTCGATGAGCAGGATCGTCAGGCCGCGCTCGTCGCTCAGCCGCCGGATGAAGTTCATGGTCTGCTCGGTTTCCTGCGGGTTCATCCCGGCGGCAGGCTCGTCCAGCAGCAGCAGGGCCGGGTCGCTTGCCAGCGCGCGTGCGATCTCCAGGCGGCGCTGGCTGCCGTAGGGCAGGTTGGTCGCCAGCAGATCCGCCGAATCGGCCAACTCGACAAATTCGAGCAGCTCGTACGCTTTCGCCAGCGCGGCGTTTTCTTCCGCGCCGTTGATCGGCAGCCGCAGCAGCGCGCCGACCGGCGTCGCGGCCAGATTGACGTGCGCGCCGACCATCACGTTTTCCAGCACGGTCATGCCGCTGAACAGGTGGATGTTCTGGAAGGTGCGCGCCACGCCCTTCGCGGTGATCTGGTCGGGGCGCAGCCCGTGAATGGGATGCCCCAAAAAGTGGATCTCACCTTCTTCGGGCGTATAGAAACCGCTGACGCAGTTGAAAAACGTCGTTTTGCCCGCGCCGTTGGGGCCGATCACGCTCGCAATTTCGCCGGGCATGATCGTCAGTTCCAGGTCGCTGACCGCGGTCAGGCCGCCGAAGCGTTTGGTGACGCCGACCGCACGGAGGACGGGCTGTTGGGATTCGGTTCCGCCGGTCATGACTCGCTTTCCTTTCGTGCGCCGACCAACTGCCGTGCGCGCTCGCCAAGCTGTGTCGGAGGCGCAGGCAGCAGACCCTCGGGACGGATGATGACGATGGCCACCAGCAGCGCGCCGAAGGCGAGGATGCGGTAGGTTGCCAGCTCGCGCAGCATTTCGGGGATGCCGATGAGCACGATTGCGCCCATGATCACGCCGGGGATGCTGCCCATCCCGCCGATGATGACGAGGCTGAGCACCGTGATGCTGACGTTGAGGTCAAAGTCTGCCGGGTAGATGTTGCGCTGGCGGGCTGCGAACAGCACGCCGCCGATCCCGGCGAAGGCCGCGCCGATGGCGAAGGCCATCAGCTTGGTCTGGACGAGGTTCACGCCCATCGACTGCGCGATGGTTTCATCGCTGCGCATGGCGTTCCACGCGCGCCCGATGCGCGAGGCCTTGAGCCGCGTCGAGAAGAACGCGACGAATGCCGCGCCGATCAGCACGAGGTACACCAGCGCCAGATACGTGATCGAGCCTTTCGCGTCGTCAGGCAGCGGGCGGGGGATTTGCAGAATCCCCTGCGGGCCGCCGGTGAAGTCGCGCAGGTTGGTGAACAGCAGGCGGATGATCTCACCGAAGCCGAGCGTCACGATCGCCAGATAGTCACCGCGCAGGCGCAGCACCGGGATGCCGAGCATGATTCCGGCGATGCCCGCCACGAAGAAGCCGACGATCAACCCGATTAGGAACGGCGATGTGCCGTGGAATACTTTGTCATAGACGCCGGTGCGATCGAGGATGATGCCCGCCACCGCACTGGCCGCCACTGCGATCAGGATCAGCAGCGCGGACGTCCCGTTCGACGGGTACGGCTTGATCGATTTCAACAGGCGGCGGCTGGGCTGCGCGTTCAGTTCGGCGGCGGCTTTCGAGCGCTGCCAGATTCGCAGCCCGAAGTACATCACCAGACCCGCGACGATGGCGGTCAGGGTGATCCACGCGGCGATCTGGACTACTTTTTCGTCGTTGCCCGCGAAGCGCAGGCCGGTCGGCTGGTTGTTGTCGTCCAGCACGGTCTGGTTGGACGACAGGAACGCGTAGGCATACGCGCCGAGCGCGAAGAATGCCACGTAGCCCAGGTCGAGCATGCCCGCATAGCCGATCACGATGTTGAGGCCCAGCCCCAGCAGCACGTTGATGCCGACCCAGGTCAGCACGTCGTTCTGGTACTGGTTCAGGTAGAGCGGCAGGATGCCGACCACGGCGATCATCGACGCGCCCGCAAGCTGCGACTCGAACCGGCCCGGCTTCAGCAGCGCCACCCAGCTCTGGATGATGAGTCCGCAGGCCGCCAGCACGATGATGCCGATACTCAGGACTTCGCTGCCGCGCGGTTCGTTCGATAGGCCGATGAAGTTCGCGCCCGCCGCGTTGATACGCCACGCCGCCAGCGCCGCCAAACTGGCGACGATGACGGTGATGATGCCGAACTGCGTCGCCGGGGACAGGCCGTGATCGTTGGGCTGCGCCGAGCGGATCGACACCAGCCCGAACAGGATGATCAGGAAGGTGGTGAACAACTGCACCTGCTGCGCGCTGCCGCCCAGGTCGATCAGCGGCTTGGAGCCGCCGCCCTGCCCGCGCGTCAGCCAGAACAGGCCGAACAGGATCAGGGGCAGCAGCAGCATGCCCCAGTGCGTGATCGGGTTGCCGCCCAGACCGGTCGAGATGTTCTCCTGATAGCGGGAGAGATCGGCGCGGATGGCGGCCAGCGTCAGACCTGCGCTGAGCGTCGAGACGATGACCAGCAGCAGCATGAAGCCGTAGAAGCCGCCGATGTAGAGATTGATGTCGAACAGCGAGTCGCCGGTCAGGCCGAACTGGAGCACCAGCGCCGTGTCCTTATCGAACGTCAGGCGCATGGGATCGGTGCGTGCAACCGCGTCTTCGCGCAGGTACTCGCCCGTCAGCGGGTTGGTCGGCGGGTTGGGGAACAGCTCGTCTTCCGGCACGCCGGAGAGGATCGAGGTGGTTTCGGTCGAAACGGCGTTGAAGTACTGTTTGACGTCGATGTTGTGGGCCTGCCAACTGTTGACGAGCGACATCAGCAGGAACGGCACGATCGTCGCGCCGACGCCGACCGCCACGCCGTTCCACAGCACCTTGGCGATGCCGTCATCGCGCAGGCGGCGGCCCATGCGGACGCCGAAGATCCCGGCCACGAACAGCATCAGGAACACGGTCAGGTTCGGGATGTTGACCGGCACGCCGATCAGGATCAGGAACGAGATGATCAGCCCGGCGATGAAGCCCGATTTCAGCCCTGGCCGGATGGAAGCAATGAAGGATTGAACACGCCCGTAGATCATCGCTAGACCTTCTTTTCCGAGAGCACTTCACCGAAGATACCGGTCGGGCGGAAGATCAAGACCAGCACCAGCAGGCTGAACGCGATGACGTCCTTGTATTCCGCCGGAATGCCCAGCGCAATCGGACCGAGCGCTTCGACCAGTCCCAGGAAAAAGCCGCCGAACATCGCGCCGGGGATGTTGCCGATGCCGCCCAGCACTGCCGCGGTGAAGGCTTTCAAGCCGGGGATGAACCCGCTGCGCCAGTTGAACGACAGGTTGTGGAAGCCCAACATCACACCCGCCGCTCCGGCCAGCATCGCGCCGATGGCGAAGGTCACGACGATCACGTGATCGACGTCTACGCCCATGAGTGCTGCCGTGTCCTTGTCTTCGGCCACGGAACGCATCGCGCGCCCGGTGCGAGAGCGTTGGACGAACAGGTACAGCACCACCATCAGCAGGATCGACACCAGGACGATGATGATGCCGGTTTTGGTCACCGGGATCACGCCCAGGCTGCCGATGTTAATGTCAATCGTGCCGCTGATCAGCTTGGGGCGCTCGTAGAACCGCTGCTGCGGCCCCAAAATATTCGCCATAGCCTGCTGTAAGAAGAACGACGCGCCGATCGCACTGATGAGCGGCGTCAGGCGCGGCGCGCGGCGCAGCGGGCGGTAGGCGATGCGTTCCAGCGCGACCGCCGTCAGCGTCGAGGTGAGCATACCGCACGCGACGATGAACAGCAGGGCCAGGACCGTGTTGACGACTTCGTAAACGTTCGGCACGAAACCGCCGAGCGCCTGAAGCAGCGCGTATCCGGCCAGCGCGCCCACGCCGAAGCGAATGGGCAGCGAAAACAGGGTCAGCATCCACGTCGAGCTGACCTCGACGTTCGCGGTCCGTTCACTGCGACCAAAGCGCGACGCGATGGTTTCCAGCGGCAGGAACAGGATGCCGACGACGAGCGCCAGGATCACGCTGGCGATGCTGGCCGCGCCGACCTCGAAGACGCCGTCGCCCAGGCTTAACACGTAGGCCAGCGCGAACCAGCCGCCGACCGTGCCCAGCACCAGGACTTCGCCGTGTGCGAAGTTAATCATAAAGAGGATGCCGTAAACCAGGGTGTAGCCCAATGCCACCAATGCGTACACCCCGCCCAATACCAGCCCGTTGGTGAGCTGGAGGCCCCACACGGCGATGGGATATTGATCGGTTTCGACCACGTTGCTGACCCGTGCCGCGAACAGCAGGAAAATAATGACGCCCGCGACGTTGGTCACCAGTTTAAAAGACGAGATGTTTTCATCGCTGCGCGCGCGGCTGATGAGGATGAAGATCAGCGCGATGACGCCGAGGGCGGCATAGACGCCCAGGATGTCCCCTGCCGCCGAGCTGATCGATCGCAGCGTGCTCTCGTGCGACGATCCCAGCAGCCCCGATGTGCGGGCGATGTCCCACAAAATGCGGAACACGGCCAACAGCGCGCCGTACGAAAAATAGCGACCGCTGAGTTGTTCGTAATCCAATTCTATGAACCGGTTGAAACGGCGGGCCTGGGATACTTCCGCCATGCTATCCTCCATCCAGGGCGACGCCCGCCGGTGGCATTCCACGGGCGTACACGCCGTGTCCCCCCCTGCAGGGACATAATCGACCCGCCGAGATAATGGGCGACGGGCAGTGCTCGGAACTGCGCAAAATTCTACCAGCGGCCAGAGCCAGATCCAATGCGCGGCACTGGTAACATTCGATAAAAAAGGGGGGAAGGCATGACTGCCTTCCCCCACACCTGATTGTTATTGAGCGGCTTCGGTCGCCATGGCCTCGGGGGCAACGAGGTCTTCCGGCACTTCGACCGCGACCCACGCACCGTCTTCAACCGTATTGATGGCGATGTAACCCGCACCGCAGTCACCCTTATCGTCGCAGGTGAGCGTGCCGGTCAGGCCGTCGTAGTCAGCCGTACCGCGCACGGCGGCGACCAGGGCTTCACGGTCGATCACCAGGCTGCCGTCGTCCTGCGGCTCGGCCACGGCTTCGATCGCGGCCAGGATCATCTTGGCCGAGTCATACGCGTGGTAGTGGAACGGGCCGAGATCTTCCGGCGCAACACCGAACATTTCTTCGTAGGTGCTGTCGAAGTTCTCGAGACGCTCGGGGTCGGTTTCGGGGGTTTCCGCGAAGCTCGCGTACGCGCCTTCAGCCGCATCCGCCGCACCTTCGATGAAGGCTTCGCCGTACACACCGTCGTCGCTGAAGAAGATCACGTCGCCCAGACCAACGTCCTGCATCTGCGGAACGAGCAGCACGGCCTGCTGGACGTAACCACCGAAGTAGATCGCTTCGGGCGATTCAGTCACGAGCGGGGTCAGCACCGAACGGTAGTCCTGGTCGTCCACGCTGATGCCTTCGAAGGCAACCACTTCGCCACCCAGTTCGGTGAAGGTGTCGCGGACGACTTCCGCCAGACCCAGGCCGTAGGTGTCGTTGTCGTGCATCACGGCGATCTTGGTCAGGCCGAGCACCTTGTACATGTAATTGGCGTCAACCACGCCCTGAACGTCGTCACGGAAGGCCACGCGGTTCACCACGTCCAGGCCGCGCTCGGTCACACCGGCGGCGGTCGCGCTGGGCGACATCATCGGGATGCGGGCTTCTTCGTATACGTCAGAGGCAGCGGTCGTCGCGCCGGAGCAGATGTGACCGACCACAGCAACAACCTGCGGGTTGGACACAACGCGGTTCGCCACGGTGGTGGCTTCGTCACCGGAGCAGCGGTCGTCTTCGGTGATCAGTTCGATCTGATGACCATCGATGCCGCCAGCGTCGTTGATTTCGGCCACGGCGACTTCAACAGCTTGCGCGATGTCCAGACCAAATTCGGCGATCGGGCCGGTCAGGTCGGTGGCAACAACAATAGTGATCGGATCGTCGGGCGCGACCGTCACCGTCGCTTCGTCGTCTTGCGCCGCCACGGGGCTAATCGCAATGGCGAGAAGGGCGACCAGCAGCAGGAACCGGAGGGACTTGAACTTTTGCATTAGACTTCTCCTCGGTTGTAACGCACTTTACGTAAGGGACTTCACCGTGCAATCAGACTGGGGGCGCTGCGCGCCCAAGGGAGTTGGGATACTGCGTGACAACAGGTGTGCTGATCACCTCCTTGTGACGCCTGAGACGGTCTTTGGTGGATCTGAACAGCTTCCGTACCGTCTGTACCCATACGAAAGCTGGCGTGCAGCATGTTCTCGTGCATCGTACCAGGATTTGTGAACGCTTGTCAAACTAAGGGACTTACATGCACGTCCATTAACTTTATAGTGACAGCTTGACCAGAATATGGCACGGAATTATACGCCATCCTTTCCATCACCATTTTGGCTAATCTGCACAATCTCGTTCGTTTCAGTACGCGCGGCGGACCATGAATGCTGCATACTGCCTGATGGCGTCCTGCGCCGCGTTGTTGATTCCGGTTTGCGCCAGTCGATTCATGGCGCTGTCGTAGTAGTCGCGCGCGATCTGGTCGGTGTGGGTTTGCGCGTCGGTGCGGGCCAGCACGTCCAATACGGCCTGTACGTCTGCGTCTGAGAGCGTTTGCTGGCGGTAGATCGCGTCCATCTGCTCGCGGTCGGCCTCCAAGGCGCGCTCGAAGGCGACCAGCACCGGGTACGACTTCTTCTTGTCGCGGATGTCGCTCGTGGCCGATTTCCCGGTTTGCGCCTCGTCGCCCCACACGCCGAGGTAATCGTCGCGGATCTGGAACGCGATCCCCAGGTCGCGGCCAAAGCGCGTATAGTGCTCGACGATCGTTTCGTCATCCGTGCTCAGCACCGCCCCGACCATTGCCGCGCACTCGATCAGCGCACCGGTCTTGTTGGCGACCATCGTCACGTAGTCGTCCACGCTCACCTGCTTGCGGTGCTCGAAGTCCATGTCGAGGATCTGGCCCTCGGCGGTTTGCAGGCACGCGCGCGACAGCGCCTCGAAGACGCGCACGATCTTTTCGGCGGGCGTGCCGATCTGCCGCAGGCGCGTGCTGGCGAGCATCGCCAGCGCGTACAACCCGTCGCCGGAGTTGATCGCCTGCCAAGCGCCCCACTGCGTCCAGACAGCGGCTCGGTGGCGGCGGTCGGTGGAGCTGTCCATCACGTCGTCGTGGATCAGCGTGAAGTTGTGGATGAATTCCAGCGCGGCCCCGGCGGGCAGCACGTGCCGGTACTCGCCGCGCACGGCCTGCGCGACCAGCGCCATCAGCAGCGGGCGGATCTTTTTGCCCGTGACTTTTTGCGCCATGCTGTCGCCTTCGTCCAGGTCCCAGCCGAACTGGTAATCGATCACATTCCACAGGATCGGCGCGATCTCGGTTTGCTCGCGGCGGGCAGCACGCATTTCCGCCTCGACGTCCGCGAGGATCGGCGCGAAGAGGGCTTCGTAGGTGGTGCTAGACATGCAGGGTCCTTTCGTGATTAGGTGGGTGGGGGTGTCCGGCCCAGGGCGCGGGCGAGCGCGCCGGGATCGTTGGACATCATCGCGTCGCAGCCCAGACGCTGGTAGAGCCGGGCGCGCCGCTCTGACTGCACGTCGAGCGGGCAAACGACCTTGCCCTGGCGGTGCGCCTGCCGGACGTAAAACGGGTTGAGCAGCAGCAGCGGCCACAGTGGGCCAAGCAGCGCCACGGGGGGCGCGGGGGTGGGGTTATTGAGCGTGATCAGGCCGGTGGGAATGTCCGGCGCGGCGGCCTGCACCGCTTGCAGGCGGCTCAGGCTGAACGACAGCACGACCGTCTGCGCGCGGATGCCGCACTCGTCCAGCGTTGCGACGAGCTGGCGGCATACGTCCGGCTCCAGAAAGCGATCCGTCTTCAGTTCCAGCGCCAGCGCCACATCCGGCGGAAGCAGCGCCGCGACCTCGCGCAGCGCCGGGACGCGCTCGATCTCGAACCCGGCGCGGCCATACGACGCGCTCAGGCGTTTGATCTGCGCCAGCGTCAGCGCGCCCACCGGCCCGCTGCCGGACGTGGTGCGATCGACCGTTGCGTCGTGAATGCACACAAATTCTCCGTCCGCCGTCAGGTGCAGATCCGTTTCGAGGATGTCCGCGCCATCGGCCAACGCGCGCCGGAACGCGGCCAGCGTGTTTTCGGGGCACTCGATCGAGTTGCCCCGGTGTGCCATGATATAAGGCCGGGGTTTGCCGGGAATGACCAGTGTGGTTGAAGGTGATGTGCCCATACGCTTCCAGAAGGTGACTGCGCTGGGCCGATTCTACTGTGTTTTGGCGGGCACGCCATGTTGTGAGGAAACCGGGCGCTGGGGCGCTGCCCCCACACATGGCCCCCGCTCCCTGCCGCCTTCCGCGACAGGGAACGAGGGCGAACTCCGGCTTTCTTTGCCCGCTTTCTTTCCCCGAAAGAAGGTGGATCGTTTTTCGCTCTACGCCGCCGCGCGGGCCGCGATGAACGCGCAGATCTGGGCCATCGCCTGCGTCGCTTCGGGGAACATCGGCGCGCAGACCGGGTAGCAGTGGAACAGCCCTTCCCCGACGATCAGCGTCGCGTCGGTTCCAGCCCGCTGCGCTTTCTCCACGAAGCGCGTCGAGTCGTCGAACAGCCCATCGCAGTCGCCCGCCGCGATGAGCACGGGCGGCAGCCCGCTCAGGTCACCGTAGAGCGGCGAGATCCAGGGGTGGCCCGCGTCGCTGCCTTTGGTGTAGTAGTGGCTGAAAACGTGCCACGCGCCCTTGGGCGTGAACGGATCAACCTTCGCCTTCGCGCGGATCGAGTCCCCGGTGCACTTGAGGTCGGTCCACGGCGAGAGCACCGCCGCGCCTGCGGGCAGCGGCGTGCCCTGATCGCGTGCGGCGAGCATCGTCGCCAGGGCCAGCCCTCCGCCCGCCGAATCTCCGGCGAAGACGACGCGTGACGGATCGGTGCCCTGATCGAGCAGCCAGCGGTACGCCGCGAGCGCGTCATCGAGCGCTGCCGGGTAGGGGTGCTCCGGCGCGAGGCGGTATTCGAACAGCAGTGCGGGCACGCCGCTGCCCTTCACGAACTTGGCGACGTGCTGGCGGTGGCCCCGGCACGATCCGCAGACGTACCCGCCGCCGTGAAAGTACAGGATCGCTTTGTCGTGCGCGGCCTGAGGCGGCTGAATCCATTCGGCGTACACGTCGCCGATCTGGACCGACACGACGTCGATCCCTTCCGGCGGCTTGCTGATCAGTCCGGCGGCGCGATCCGTCTCCGCGCGGTAGTCGAGGATCGAGGTATTCATGTCGATCACGGTCCGGCGCTTCAACTGGCCCTGTAACAGGTGGCCGTGCTTGAGCATCATGATCACCATACGGCTCTTCATGCTGGGCATGGTGGATTCTCCTGCATGGAGTGGTGCGCCCGAAGGCGCGGATAATCGAGGCGAGGTCGAGGCGGAGCGGATCTACGGGGCAGGGCTGGCGCCGTTCAGATACAGGCTCACCCCCTGCGCAACCGCCGCGCGCGCATCGAATGCGTCCGGCTGCATGTAATACCGCTTGGCGACCTCAACGAACACGAACTCGAACAGGTCGATCAGCATGTCGCGCGGCAAGTCGGCGCGAATCTCGCCCGCGGCCTGTCCCAGCGTGATGATCTCGTCTGCTAACGAGTCGAAGTCGCTCTTGACCGTCCCGCCCTCCGGGGGATGCAGCGAGACGACGTTCTGGACCCGGTAGGCGAGGTACTTTTCGAAGATGGCGTGTTGTGCCTGCACCCGCTTGATCAGCTCGTTCAGGATCGCCGTCAGGCGCGCGCGCGTATCCGGCAGATCCCGCAGCAGCGCGCGCTTGTCGGCGTTTTGTTCCTGAAACGCCTGCTTCACGTATTCGTTGAGGATCGCTTCCTTGGCCGGAAAGTAGCTGTACAGCGTCGCCTTGGCGACATCTGCTTCTTCCGCGATCTGCTCCATCGTGGTGGCGTCGAAGCCGTACGCCTTGAACAACCGGCTGGCTGCGTCCACGATTTTGCGCCGCGTGGCGGCTTTCCTGCGTTCGATCCGGTTCTGGCGGGTTGGCCCATCCGGCTCCATAGACCCATCCTTTTGAACGCCGTATTATACTGAACGACGTTCAATGATGAACGTCGTTCAGTTTATGATACTTTCCGCGCGCCGTCAAGGGCATCTTTTCGCTGACCGACTGCCTTTGCGCTGCATGTGACATGTAGCCGACTTAGCGATTACGGTAGTGAGTTGAAGTATCTCAACTTACCCTTCTATACTGGAACCGTATGGATTTATGAGACAGCAGGACTCTTTAGGAAACGACGATGCGCATACGGTCGAGTTTGTTTGTCCTTTCTCTCCTGACGATAGGGCTGTTGATGCTGTCGATTGCGCCGGTACAGGGCATCGAACTCCGGCAGTCCCCGACCGGCACGTTGACGGGGCCGGACCAGACGGAAACGGCGGCGGCAGTACAGGCGACGGCAAACCGGCTGTTCGGTGGGGAGGCAGTCACGCCGACGCCCACCTTCACGCCGAGCGCGACGCCGACTGCGACGTACACCGCTACGCCGACGAGCGCACCCGAACGTCGCGGGCTGACGTATTACGGGACGCTGCCGGACTTCATCGATCAGATCGCCTGGGCATCCGGCGATAAGCTGCTGGTCAATTCGGCGTTCGACGGCCTGGCCTGGATCGATCTCAGCAGCGTCACCGCGCGACCTCATGGGTTTGGGTTGAGCGTCGACTCTCTCAGCGCGTTTGCGGTGAGTCCCGACGGGGCCGTGCTGGCCTACGGGATCGACCACGTAGTCCTGGCCGACGCGCAAACCTCGCGGGTGATCGCCAACCTGCCGGGAGGCGTGTCGTACCTCAGCGATCTGGCGTTCCGCTTCGACAGCGCCGTGCTGGCGTCCGCCGCGATGAGCGACTCGATCCGCCTGTGGAACGTCGCCACGCAGCAGGAGATCGGCAGCTTCCACAGCGGCGAAGGCGCGACGCAGGGCATCGCTTACAGTCCCGATGGCACGCTGCTGGCGGCTGCTGCCAGCTTTGCGACGGCGATCACGGTGTGGAACGTGTCCGATCCGGCTGCTCCGGCCCTGGCCGTGACGCTGGACCGGGAAGATCAGGATTTCTCGAACGGCGCGCTCAACGTCATCGCGTTCAGTCCTGACGGTACGCTGCTGGCCGTCGTCTCCCGCAACAAGATTCTGCTGTGGGACGTCGCCACCTGGACGCGGATCGCCGTGCTGGAGGGACACAGCGGAGAAGTCAATACGATCTCGTTTAGCCCGGACGGTATGCTGTTGGCTTCGGGCAGCAGCGACTACACCGTGCGCCTGTGGGATCTCGCCGCGCGGGGAACCGTTGCGACCTTCACGGGGCACACCGCGCCGGTCGTCAAAGTTGCCTTCAGTCCGACCGAGATGGTGCTGTTTTCGGTTGGCGAATACGAGGACATCCGCGTGTGGGGGACGGTCGATTAAGCCGGATGCAGCGTGGTTTTCCATTGCCGCCCCGCTTCAACTGATCTACACTTCGGGCGCGCCGATCCACCAGGAGCCGCCCTGTGTCCGAGTTTGCGACCACCCCCGTTCACGTTTCCGCGCCCAGCAAGCTGATGCTGCTCGGTGAGCATGCCGTCGTGCATCACCGCCCGTGCCTCGTCACGGCGATGGACGCGCGCCTGCACATGACCCTGACCCTTGCCGCGCCCGGCGACGAGACGTTCACCATTTCCGCGCCGGACGTGGGCGTCGAGCGGGTGCAGGGCCGGTTGGCGGAAGCGTTCGCGGGCGGCGAAGGGCTGGCGCGCGGCACGCGCTTCATCGAAAGCGCGCTGGCCGTCTTCCGCGAGGCGTACGGCCTGCCGCGCGGCGTGGCGATCGAGACGCACAGCGATTTTTCCAGCCAGTACGGGCTGGGCAGCTCCTCCGCGACGGTGGCCTCCGCGCTGTTCGGGCTGGCGCAGGTGTACGGCGTCACGATCGAGCCGCTGCGCCTGTTCGAGCTGGGCTTCGACGCGATCCATCGCGTGCAGCACACCGGCTCCGGCTTCGATCTCGCGGCGGCGATCTACGGCGGCACGCTGTTTTACGACAACGGCACGCCGCGCCAGATCGTGCCACTGGACGCGCCCCCGCTCCCGCTGGTCGTCGGCTATTCGGGCATCAAGGCCGACACGAGCACCTATGTCCGGCGCGTGGGGGAGCGCCTCGCGGCGTGGCCTGCTGCGATGGAGGGCATCTTCGACGTGATGGCACAGCTTGCGCGGGACGGTCGCGCGGCGGTCGAGGGGGGCGATTGGGCGCGCCTGGGCGAGGTGATGGATATGCAGCACGGGTTGGCGCACGCGCTGGGCGTGGATGTGGCGGAGACGGCGGCGCTGGTCTTCGCGGCGCGGAACGCGGGTGCATACGGCGCGAAATTGAGCGGCGCGGGCGGCGGCGACTGCATGATCGCGCTCGTACCGGAGGATCGCCGCGCGGCGGTCGAGGCGGCGCTGGAAGCCGCCGGGGGCGAAGTGGTACGGATTGCACCGGGCGCGCCGGGAGTCCGGCGCGAAGGGGAGTAAACGACGATGGCGGGGAACGTGACGGACGGCAAAGCGACGGCGGTCGCGTGTGCGAACATTGCCTTTATTAAGTATTGGGGCCGCAAAGACGACACGCTGCGTCTGCCGCTGAACGCCTCGATTTCGATGAACCTGGATCGCGCCACGA
>NZ_DAISHJ010000022.1:0-58584 GCF_036822615.1 Aggregatilinea sp.
CGAGATGCGTGCGCTGTCATAGGGTCCGCGGATGATGAGTTGGGGATAGCCGCGCCATGTGCCCATATAGTCGATATCGACCGGGTACTGGTTCGCCCCTCCGAACCAGAAGTCGTCCGGTAGAACGACCGGCAGTACCAGTGCCGCCGACGTTTCGTTCGCTGCTGTGGCCGTCTTCAGCGCCGGGCTGTAAAACGACGGGTCCGGGCACATCAGGCTTAGCCCGACTTCGGCGGAGCGCAGATCGTCCGCATCTTCGATGGATAGGCTTTCTTCAAGCCAGCCTTTGATCTCCCGCACCTGACCATCCGGCAGCACCTTGCGATACGTAACTGCACCATGCTCAGGGTTGACCGCGCCAATGATTTGGCTGCGCAGGGTCCACAGCAGTTGATGAGTCATGGCATTGAGCGTGAGCACAATCGAGATAGATCGGGGTTGCATCCGATAATCCCGCACCGTGACGCCGTGCTGCTTGTAGCCCTGCGTGGTCTGGTACTCGACCGGGAGACTGCCCAGCCCGGTCACCTTCGCGCCGTAGTACGCCAGCGGGTAGACCTGTCCGTCTGCTGTGATGAGGTATTCGTTTTCGTTCACTGTCACCGTCACGTTTTGATGATCCACGGCATGAACGTGGTAGGCTGCATGTTGTTGTGGAAGTAGTTACTCCCGGCGTATCCCGTTTGGGCTTGCTGCACCGCCGTGCCGCCACTGGTCACACCATAGGGTCCGCTGGCGTTGCCCCAAAAGTTGCCCGCGCTGGCAGGGTGTGCGTGCGGCGGCAGTTCCTCAACGGTAAGCTGGTGAAGTTCTTCGCCCATACTGCCGCCAACCGCATCAGCCGCGCCATTCGTCACGCGGTTGGCGCTCACACCGCCCATGTTGTCAAGGCCAGCAATCGTCCGGCCTCTGAAGTCGGGCAGATTGAATGTTGTGCTGCCATCCCCTAAGCCGAATGTTGTGCCGATCGCGGCGAACAGATCAGGATATGACGTCCGGCTGACAGGTTGCCCGGCACACAGAAGCCAGCCGGTCGGCGGGGTTGTGACCGGATAGGGGATCATCGCGCCTACGGGCAGCGCAGAACCGACCGTGCCACCGCCGCTGCTCTGTGCTTGCCACACCGACCCCGTATCGACGTACAGAACGCCGCTGACCACTGCCAACCGCCCCATTTGGCCCGGAGTAGGCAGATCGTCGGTAGACAGGTATACAGGGACGGAAGCGGCCACCTCAGCGCGTTCCTGCCGGGCTGTGCGCTGTGTTTCCACTTTGATGCTGGATAGGTCACGGCGCATGTCAGCCCAGCGTTCATTGAAAAGCTCAACCAGCGTTTTGTTCATACCGCCCCCGCAGTTTGGGTGTCACCGTTTCGGTTTCGTCCGAGACGTCCACTGTGACGCCGGTGATGCGCATGTCCCGCTCGTTTTTCATCCAGCGGACTGTCACAACGTCACCAAGATCCCACACCACGCCGTACAGGTCTTCAGCCTGCGCCACGGTGCAGGAAAACTCGACTTTGGCCCGGTTTTTTGCCAGCGCCTCTTGAGCCTGCGTGATGTACTCAGTTGCATCGTCGGCTTGCCGGAGGTCTTCAACCGTCGCCGCGTAGCTGTAGGGTGTTTCCTGCGCGTTGGCGGCCATGCTGCCGTAAAACTCGCGGTTATCCCCTGCACCTTTGCCCATCAGGTAGACGACCGTCTTTTCCTCGCGCCAGTCGCGCAGTAGGCGCGGTTCAGCCAGGCGGCCCAGCTCCGGGGAGAGCACCACAAAGGGGCGCAGCGGATAGTTGGCCGCTTTCGTTTTGTCCTCGCCGATCTGCCGCGCCCGGAACAGCATGTTTACGCCGATGGTGCGGGTAATCTCGAAGTCCATCGCATCGCCCGCCGCCAGATCCGTGAGGATGCTCAACAAACCATCCCATGCGCGCCGGAATGGAATCGGATCACCCACGCCGCCGCTGTCCTCGACCGTCAAGCCGGGTACTTGCTGGCTTGGTGTGATGCCGTGCTGGAATGCTCCCGGCCCGGCCTGCTCGTGCACGAGCTGCGCCATGAGCACGTCACGTTTGAGCAGTTTGGTTGACCATCCCCCGGCCACGAGCGGGTCGTTTCGCACGTCCAGCACGCGCTGGAGCAGCAGAAATTCCAGGCTCACGCCAGAGACGATCAGCCAGTCCTGGCCGTCCTCGTCACGAAACTGATCGAGGACGGCCACCATAAACGTACCCTCACGCTGGCGCTCAGCCGGTGTACGGTGCCGGAACACTTCAAACCATGTGTGCTTACCCAGCAGCGCCGTCGCCGGGTCATTTAGCGCCAGCGTGAACTGTGCCGTGCTGACGTCGTTCAGCGTGCGCTCATAGCGCAGACTGGACGCCCGCGCCGTATCCAACGTGGCGACGACCGCGCCAAACGAGTCCAAGACATTGATGGTGTAGCTTGCTTGCATCACAGCACCCCCAGCGCCTGCAACTCGTACATCGATCGCTTCACGCCCGCCGCGTCCGTGCGCCCGGTAAACGTCTGGCTGATGTTCATGCCGCCCGAGTCGATGATGATCGGCTCGTAGCTGGGCGGCGACGGCGGCGCGTAGCTCATACGGTCGGCTATGGTTTCCATTGCATTCACCCAGCGCGCCGGGAACACTGTAAACGGACCGGCTGCCGATGCCAGGACTTCGCCCTGGTGCACCTTCGCCAGACCGCCGCCCGCGAAATACGCGCCGGTTTTCGAACTAGCCACATCACCAATCACCGGTGGATCACCGAGTTCGTCAATCTCTCCGATTTCAAGATCACCGCCCAGCGGGAGCCAGTTGTAGCCCCGGATGATTGTATTCATCGCTTTGATGATCCCATTCACAAGGCCGTAAAAACCGGCGATGAAGCCGTTCGCAACAAAGGACAGCGGCGCGAGCACCAAGGTGGAGAGCATTCCACCAACCGCGCTCAGGGCATCGAAGATCGCGCCTCCGGGTCCATTCGAGAAGAAGCTGGTAATATCCGTCTTGAAGTCATTCAGAAACTTCCGAACGCCCGACTCGTCAGATCCGAACGCTGATTCCCACACGCCGGTGATTGTGTCCAACGAGAACAGTTTCAGAATGCCGCCCAGCGTCCCTTCTTCCCCAAAGAATCCGCTGATAAACGTCTCAAAGTCGGTTATCTTGGCCTGGATACCGGCAGTCGGGTTGCCGAAGGTGTCTGTGAATAGCGTCGTGATACTGTCAAGCGTGAAGCCGTCAAAGTAGCCCGGCAGCGTGGTCGTGAAGAACGTCGAAACGTTCGTCCCAAACTCCGAGAGCTTGGTGTAAAGCGTTCCATCCGGCCACGCCCAAAAGGTAGTCCAGTTCGTCTCAAATGTGTCCAGTGAGGAGTACAGCGACCCATCCGGCCAGCCGAAAACGCCGTCGAGTTTGGTCGTGAGGTTATCCAGGCTGAACGCATCGAAGGTTGCGGGAATGTCTACCGTGAAGAAGTTGTTGACGTCCGTCACAAAGTTGGACACCTTCGTTTTGATCGAGTCCGGCCCGTCGCCGAAGACGTTCTCGAAGGTGTTTGTCAACTTCTGGAAGCCGGTCGTTTCCCCGATCTCCCCCATCGTGCTCTTGAGTGTGTCGATGTTGGCCTGGAAGTCTGACACCGTGCCGTCGCTGGTGGCGAAGTCAAAGCCTTCGCTGAAGCCGCCCGTGATGTCACCCCAAAGGGCGGAGACGTCTTCGTCGGTGACGCCCATAAACGACCCAACCGGATCGCTCTGCGTCAGGTCTTCCCACCCGCCACCGCCACCGGCAGCCGCTTCAGGAAGGTCAGCCGCGCCGCTCCCTTTTTTCTCCTTCGGTGCAGCTTCTTCCTTGACCGCCGCGACTTTTTCAACCGCTGCTGCGGTTTCTTCCGGTTTTTCCACCCGGCGCGATTGGATAGTGAGCAGTGCGCGTTCGACGGCCTGACGTGCCTTAGCCATCGACAGTTGGTACTGCGCCTCGCTGCTCATGTCCTCGTACAGCCCGATCTGGTCCGCGATAGCTTCATTCTGGCGGTCCAGCGAGCGCACCATTTCATCGGACGCTTCGCCTGCGAAAAACGCCTTCACCGTCTTGTCAAGCCGCTTCTGAATGGCGTCCTGCGCCTCCTTCAGCGGTTCGACAATCGCGTCCATCTTCGCTTTGGCAAGTTCCAAATTGTCGATGAACGGTTGCAGCGCCTTATCCAGCGCGGCTATACGATCCTGCACCTGCTGGTATGAGTACTTGCCGATGTCACCCAGCGCGGCGTCTACCTTCGCCGCCATGTCATCCACTGGCGTGAGCGGGACGCCGGTGAAGCCTTCCATCCAGGCTGCCATGACGTTGTAACCGCCCTCGTCAATGGTTTTCAGCGGCCCTTCCTTCGGCGGGCTGAAGCCCATCAGGAAGTCACGGATGAACTGCGCGATAGCGATGACGGTCGGGAAGATAAGCTGATTGGCCGCCGCCATGATGCCCTGCGCGAACGCTCCGAACACCGCGCCGCCTGCCTTCGCAAACGACGCCGGATCGAGCAGTTTTGCAATCGGCTCAACCACGGTGGATTTGATGATGTTCGCCACTGGCTTCAGGATGTTCCCGATCTGCCGGACGACCCACTGAAACGCCGTGCCCAGCGCCCTCACAACGCTGATCACCAGCGTCAGCCAGCGATGAATCAGATTGAGCACCGGCGCAAACACCGTGCCCAGCACGTCCGTCACCGTCTCCCACGCCGCCGTCAGCGGCCCGAAGATCGCGTTGCTCACCTCGTAGATGATCGGGAGCAGGATGTTCTGGATCGGGTAGATGACGACCGACAGCAGGGTTTGCCCAATCGCCAGCAGGAAGTTGAAGATCGGCTGGATCGACAGCGCCATGCGGTCGAGCAGGTTCGTGATCTGCGTCTGGATCTGCGCGATACGTTCCGATGCTTGCAGCGGGCCGTTGCCGTAGGTTTCGACTGCGCCCTGACCGGCTTCCAGCGTGGCGTTGAGAATGGCGATCTGCTTTTCGCTGGCCGTGAGCTGCTCAACTGATTTGCCCAACGACTTCGCCATTTTCTCGTTGGCCTCGCCTAGCTTGAGCACCAGCCCGGTATTGTCGATAAGCATGGGGCTGCTGCGCTTGACGCCGGATACGAGCGACTGGAACAGGAAATCGACGTCCTGACCGGTTGCGCGGGCCTGCGCGCGGGCGATGTTCATCAGCCCGGCCAAGCCGCCGCCCGGCCCTAACGCCTGTGCCACTTCCTGCGTTGCACCAGCCAGGGCAAGGTTGGCCGACTTCATGAGCGTCATATCTGCAACCGTGCCGCGTGACGCTGCACGGAGGTCGCCCAGCAGGGTCGCGCTGAGCATTCCCGCTTTGGCGCTGGTGATGTCAAACGCCTGGATGACGCCCGGCATGGCCGCGCCGCGCATTCCCAATGAAAAGAGCGCCGCGCCTGCGGCCACCGCTGCAACCGCCGCTGCACCGAGCAGCAGGGTTGTGCCGCTGACCGAAATACCCAGCGCGGACAGTCCTTCCACCGCGCCCACAGCACCGTTCCCCAGGCTTCCCAACCCGCCGACCGCCGCGCCCAGGCCAGACGGCATTGCGCCGACACTGCTCAAAAGTTGTGTCACGCTGCCGGTCAGCTTCTGCGTCGGGTCGAGCGCCTTCTTCAGCGCGTCGGCGTACTCGGACTTCGATTTGGCGCTGCGCGTGCTGGCCTTCTCGCTGGCCGCGTCCGATTGATTCATGCGCTGGCTGTCTTTGAGGTACTTTTCGACGTTGCCGCTCCACTTCGACAGGTCGAGTACCGCTGCCAGCCCGCTTTCAGGAAATGCGCCCATGTTTTGCGCTCCGGGGTTTGCGCGGCGTTCCTTTCGGCGTCCGCCTGCGCGACTTTGCTTTTTGATCCCGTTCCCACGCTTGCAGCGCTTCAATGCGCCAGCCAATTTCATGCTGCGCAACGACCGTGATGCGCTGGTCACGCGGGAGCGTCATAAACGTGTCGTAGTCAATGTTGAGGATGTTTTTGGCGGCCTGAGCATCCCTCCAGGCCGCCCCCGTGCGGACGCTCGTTTCAGCTTCGAGCGCCGGGTGTTTGAGGTCGTAGATCGGTTGGTTCTCGAAGGTGACGTTAAAGAAACGTCACACGCGAGCGCAGCTCGTCCTCCGAAATGTCATTCACATCGAAGGCTTTGTGCGCGGCCAGCGTGAGCGCGCCATAGTCAACCGCATCGGCCACAATGAACATGCGCAGCGTGAATTGCCAGTCGTCCAGCGCCTTCATGTCCTCGGGTACACTGCCGAACTCCTCAACCGCCGCGCGCTCCTCCGCGTACTTCGAGATCAGTTCCTGGCGCGCTTCCTCGGTTTCGTACCCCTCCACGCGCAGGCGAGCCTTGAAGATGTATTCGAGGAAGTGCTGCGCCCGTTCACCCTGCGCCTGCTGAAGCGCCTGCTCATAGGCTTTCTGCGCCTCTGCAAACTCAGGATCGTCACCCGGTGCGAGCACCTGATAGGTTGCGCCGGTGACGGTTTCGATCTTCTGTGTCGGCGGCTCCGGGTCCGGGTACAGTTCGATGGCTTTAGCGTTGATGGCCCGGACGACCTCCATCGACGGTCGTTTGATGATCAGGGTGTAGCCGCTGGACATCGGCACGGCGAGGCGATCACTGATGGTGAGGTCATCGCCCGTACTGCGCCGGGACTTTTGCATCTGGACTGGCTTTCCGTTTCGCTTCATGCTCTGCCTCTGTGCTGGTACGCTCACGCTGCTATATCAAATCGTGTGTTGTGCTATGTGGCTGGGTCGGGCTACTTTTCCTCGACCTTGACCACCAGATCCGCCGCGCTGTGGACGTTGCCCAGCAGCCACGCGTCATTGGGACCCAGCGCCAGCAGCGCATTGAACCCGCTGTTGGCCGGGACGGTGATCTGCTCGACGTTGGCATTGCTGCCCACGCCGCCGCAGAAGTCGCGCAGCAGCACCGAGTCGCCGCCCGCGTTGGTATGCAGGATGTAGAGCACCTGCCCCAAGAAACCGACGAACGCGATCTTGGTGGCCGCGCCCGCGCCGTTGCCCGGATAGGCCACCTGTTCCCAGGTGTCTACCGCGCCGTTTTCGCCGGAGCGCCACACAGAGCCGTTCGAGCAGGCGATGTAGATGTCATCGCTGCGATCAAAGCCAGCCGGAGCATCCGGCAGGGCGATGTCATTGACCGTGGCCGTGTTGAGCGCAGCAGGCAGGGTCAGCGCCGTGAGCTGCCCGCTCTGGTACTTCAGCAGCGCACCAGACGCACCGCCGACGAACCATTCGCCGATGTGCCGGGCCGAGATGCTGTTCAGCGCCGTGGCGAGGCCGGTCGTCAGCGTGGTCCAGGTCGTGCCGCTGTCACTGGACGTGATCAGCAGGCCCGCCGCGCCGCACGCGATGATGTTGGCCGCGTCCACCGCCAGCAGCGCATTGATCGCGCCCGCCGCCGTGTACGAGGACACCTTGACGCCCGCTTTGGTGTAGGTGTGGATGCCCGTGCCCGATGCGATGAGCAGATTGCTCCCGGCCACCGTGATCGCGGCGCAGTCCGCGGACAGGTCGGTCAGTTCGATCTCGCTGAAGCTCGCGCCGTCCTTCTTCACAACCACGAGGAAAGGCTTGTTGCCAACGGCGTCCGCCTCAGTCACGGCATATACCACCCCATCTTCATCGATCGCTGCCGCCGCGATCGCGCAGTCCTTTGCGTCATTCAGACCCGTCTGGAGCTTGACGCCAGCCAGCGGCTTGATGAGCATGTGCGCCGCCGCATTCAACGGCACCGTCAGGGTGACGTCATCGGTGGTCGGCTCATCGGCCACAAAGTCTCCGAAGTTGAAGCTCTCCAACGCGACGTCCTGCAAGATGTCGATGCGCTTGTAGTCCAGGAGGTCAGCCACGTGGCGTTCCGGATGACGGACATACAGCGTGAAACGCGCATCCTCGTCAAACCGTTCCATGTAGTTGGCCGCAGCCATCTTGCACTTCATTTCCGGTGCGATGGCTTCTGGCATCTCGCGCTTAACAGGGCGCGGCACGGGCCGGTTGGTGCGCGGGCTGATCATGTAGTTGCGCTGGATCGCGCCGAAGTTTTTGTTGAATCCGCCCAGCGCGGGCTTGATGCCCGTCGCCACGTCCAGAATCTGCCGGTTTCCGTGCCCGGTTCCGGCGTCCTGGATCTCGATCACGGCACTAACGCTGGAAAGAATCGTGTCGCCTGCCATGCTGATTTAGCCTCTCTGTCGTGCTGCCATACGACGAAATACGCTCTCGATTGAGCGTCGAAATTTCGGGTAGGTTCGCTTCTGGATGGTTTCGGAAAACAGCCGGGCTTTGATGCCCGGATGCATCACAACTTGAGGAAAGACCCACGGCCCGGAGGCGCTGCCGCTGCCCACGTGCGCCTGTGCTACAGGTGCAGTCCGGGCACTGTAGCCCATCTGGAATGCCAGCCGTTCGCGCTTGTTGCGGGCTTTAGGGGCGATAGGGTACGGCCCGTCCGTACCTCGGTCCACATAGCCGAAGATGGTTGATGCTTTCCGGCGTTTGCGTGGCCGGACTTCCACACGGATTTCCTGCGCTGAGACTTTGGGTTCGACGATAAAATCAGGCTGGTTTTCCCAGTCCGACACGATCCCCTCGAACTCAGTCTTCAGTTCCTGGCCGTGCGCTTCGGCGGCGGCTCGTAGCTCGCTCGCTACCTGCCGCATCTTCGTTGCTTCCTGACGCTGGTTCGACCGCAACCGGCGTCTCTGCGCGACTGGCATCCGCCTCCACCTTTCCGAGTACGCGGCCATGGACCCGGAGCAGCTCCGGTGCATCCTCCGGCGCGACCTGGAACGGCTCGTTGGGGCGTACCACGTAGCTCTGCAACGTGACCGGGCCAGTAAAGCCAACTTCGACCACCGGGCCGGTATAGACGAGTGTGATCATGTTCACCTCACTTGGTTAGGGCAGCACGCGCAGGCGGCCCATGCGTACCCGGCGATCCGGCGCGCCCGGCGTGGCTGGCGACTGGTCCATCAGCACGATCCGGCCCTTTTCCAGCGCCTCGATCCATGCCTCGAACTCGTCATTCCAGACCTCAATCCAGGCGGGCAGATCATCCCCGCCGCGCACGCTGGTCCAGCACAGCACCGCCGCTTTCTGTAGGATCTGGCGTTTGATCATGGCCTTATCCGTCTCACCCGTTGCCGGGATGATCGGATAGCCCTGCGCCTTGAGCACGCTGTTTACGCGCGCCTCCACGCCGTTGATGATGGCCGTGACCAGATCCGTATCAATGCCGATGAGCGCGATCTGCCGGACGTTCGTTACGTCATCTACCTGTGCGTAGTAGCCCATAGTGGCCTCTATGCCTTAGCTGCGCTTGCGCGACTTCTTAGCAGGTGCAGCGGTTTCGCTGCTGTCATCCGGCGCGCTGTCTGTCTCATCCAGCGCCTGCGCCGGTTCGTCTTCGACCGGTTCCTCGTCGGCCAGATCATCGGCGGATTCCTCCGGCTCAATGGACGGATCAAACTGAACGTCCGCCAGCGCCGCGTCCACTTCAACCAACATGGCCAGCATCGGATCGTCCTCTCCGATCTCGTCCAGGTCGTCCGAAATCTGGTTGCGGATCGCGTCGATCTGCTCCGGGGAGAGATATGGCGCGATAAGAGTGATCAGCGACGTCGGCACGAGCAGAGACACGTCTTGCTGGCCCGTCAATTCCAGCGGCGCGATCTTGGCGGCCACAGCCGCCGCCTGAGCCGCCATCGCCTCATAGCGCAGCATGGCCTCGTAGTCGGGATCGCGCCGGTACTGAATGCCCGCCAGATTGATCGGATCCACCCCAACCTGCACGGCCATGCGGTTCAGCGACGCTTCGAGGCTGTTGATTGCCAACTGCGTGTTGCGCGCAACCACCGTTTTCACTGCCATACGGTGTTACCTTTCTTGCTATAGGGGAGAGGTTTCCCCCTCCCCTCGCGGATCAGAAGCAAGTGGGCTTGGCCTACTCTTCGGGATCGTCCTGGCCCGGAACCAGGAAGTTGGCCGGGACTTCATAGACGTCATCCACGGCTGCACCGATGAGGTCCACGCGCGCACCGACGCGGTTGCGAACCGCAAACCCGCGCGTGCGCAGGCCGCGCTCAACCACATGGTTGCCGTCGTAGGTCGCAACTTCGGGCCGCAAGCCCTGAAGCTCGGCTTCAGGCTCGTCTCTCCAGCCCAGCACTTCCTCAGCGTTGTCCACTGGCACGCTGATGATGTACTTCGCGGTCAGCGCGCGCCATTCCTTGACGTACACGCCGCTGTCCTGAAGCAGACCAAGAGGCCGATCCCCGAACGGCACGTCCGGGAAGTCCGTCAGGACGTCCTGCGATGTGCTGTTGCGAACACGCCCGTTCATAGCAAACGGAATGAAGTCCGGCAGCGCCTGGACTGACTTCACGAGGCCGCGCGGGACAAAGCTGAGGATCTCGTTGCCCTGGTTGGCAGGGTGCTCCGTCAGGTCTTCAAAGATGTCTTCGAAGGGCGAGTGCGTGGCGTCGATGGCGTCTGCCTGAGCGTGGTAGTGGTTATCCACGTCCGTTTCACCGTCCGTGCGGTGGTAGCGGTCGGTATCGCCATTCGCCAACGGCTTGACAGTGATGTCACCGATCCCGCCGATCCCCTTGTCCTCGTAGACGTACTGGACGTTGTTGAGCAGCGCGCGGAACATCTGGCCGCGCTGCCACCGGCTGTCCGCCTGAAGCATGTTCAAGGTGAACTGGTTGGCATCGCCAACCGTCATCTTGGCGCGGCTCTTGCGGTTGTTACCCCACGCCAGACCCACGTCATACAGCGGGAAGCCAATCTGGTACTCGTCGAAACCGCGAACTGCCACAGGGCTGTCGTCCTCGCCCTGCAACATCTGCATCTCGACCAGTACCGGCAGACGGAACTTGATCTGCGGCCTCGTCGGGTCAATCGCCCGCGCCCAAAAACCCAGCATCCGGTTCAACTGCTCGGAGTGGATCTGTGCGGACTGCGTAACGGCGTCGGTGATCACCTGCCAGCCAATCGCCGTCACGCGCTTCGAGAATGCGTATTCCAGGTCGAAGAATCCTGGAGCGACACGAACGGTCATGTGCTTATCTCCTTGACCGAGTTAAACAGGATTATGTGTGCGGGTATGGTTGTCTCAGGTACAGCGCGGTTTACCCGGCAGCAGCTTCGATGGTGATCGGAAGATCGAAGATCTCGATCATCTTGGTGACCGAGTTACCCAGGTTGCCGAACTGGTGCAGCGGCACGATGCGCGCGATCAAAATGCCCGTCTGGTCGTTGGCCAGCTTGCCCGCATTGGCGCTCAGGGCGATAAGCTGGGTGAGCGTCAGCGTGCCGAGGTCGCTGATGAACGCAAAGCCACGGAACGCCACGCCCATGTAGCCTTTTTTCGTATCCTTCGTCAGAAGGCCCGCGAACAGGTGGGCGGCGTCCGTGCTTGCCATCTTCTCGAACTTGCCGGTATCCGCGTTGAACTTCACTGGCGTGCCTTTGGTCATGTCCGCGGCCACCGGCGCGCTGAGCATCTTGGGCGGAAGCTGCGCATTGTCGAAGATCGGGTTGAACGTGCTGATCGTCAGATCTGCCATGTTGTTTTACCTCTCGCTCTTGGAGCGGACTGCGCGAGTGAACCTCGCTCTTTACATGTGAGCCGTGTACGCGGCGGCCTCGGTCTTCTTGTCGCTGTTCACGTCTGGACGCTGCTGGGGCTGCGCGCCCGCGTTCGACGGCACGCCCGGATGCTTCGCCCGGAACCAGTCGCGGCGCGCTTTCACGCATTCCTCAACAATGGCCTTCGCCGCGTCCCGGTTGATGGCTGCCGTGTTCAGCGTCCCGTTCTCGAACAGAGACTGGTCGGCAACGAGGATCGCGGCCACCTGGTCGGCCTGATTGTTCAGCGCCCAGGTGTACACGTCTTCCGGGTAGCGGGCATCGCTGGCCGCCTCAAGGATCACCGTGCGTCGGATGTACTGCTGAAGCTGCTGCTCCGCAGTCGTCGCACGGGTTTCCATAGCGGTAGCGCGTGTTTCGGCCTGTTCGCGGGCCGTCTGAGCGGCCTGAAGGTCTTCCGCAACACGTTCCTCAGCGCTCAGTTGGGAGCGGCGCTGCTCGCGTGCAAAGTCGATCAGGGTGCGCAGTTCGGTCCGGGCCTGCACCAGACCTTCAGGAGTTTCGACGCCCTCAAAGCCCATCTCCGTCAGGAGTTCGCGCGTACCGGCGCGACGCTCCTGGGCGATGCGCTCGTTGAACGTCTCGCGGGGCATGGTCACGGCGTTGGCGTCCTGCTGATTCTGCTGCTGGCCGCCCTGCTGAGTGTTTCCCGCGTTGCCCTGCTGGTTGGCATTCTGGCCCGTATTGGCCGTGTTGGTTCCGCCGTTGTTCTGCTGCTGACCATCACCGCTGTTCTGGCCGGTCGCAGTGCCACCGGAATTGTTATTGGTCGCAGATCCCCCCGACCCAGCACCGGTATCCGGCGCAAAGTCGAAGACAGGACGGAACGAGGAACGCAGCGTGTCGAGTGATACGAACATGAGACAAAACCTCCGCTATGCTTATCGAGCAGACTTCCATCGCTGCTCGTAGATGACAGGTGAATGGGGTTAGGCGGCGTCTTCGCCGCGATAGAACACCGTGCGCTTTATCACGTCGATGACCAAGAAGGCCCGATCAATCCACTTATAGCGATCCATCAGTTCCAGGTCCTCGTAGCGCGTCCCGATGATGGTTAACCAAGCGTCGGCCACGTCAGCCGACAGGGTCACGGTGCCGTCTTCGTTGATAGTGCACGTCTTGCTTTTCAGAATCCCCTCGATGTGATCCCGCCACATCTCGAACAGGAGGGGAGCAAGATCGTCATCCAGCCGGTCCGGGATTACGCCTAGTTCGCGCTCAACCCATGCCCGCGTCTCCGGGTGTAGCTTGATACGGTAGCGGTTCTGCTCATACCATGATGCAGTGTCTGGTTTACCCAGCGCCCGGCCTGCACCCTTCCAGTCGGCCAGCATCTCGCGCCGGTACTTCTCCGGCATGGGGAGCAGAACTTCGTCACCGGAGTCTTTGATCAGAACCCAATACTGCCAGTGATGCGGATTGGCCTTCTCGTGATGGTTCCAGGCCGTGTCAAACGTAGCATCCGGCTTGTACTGGCTGCTGCCATCCTTCGCGTAGAAGGTGCGCGTGTAGGGAAACCACTCGCGCGGCAGAAACTTCGTCCAGTCGTGCAACAGAAGCTGCACCAGCGGCACGAGGCCATACCCCGCTTGGAAGACAAAAAACTTGTGTCGCAAGACGTATCGCAAATACTGCCAGTGCGCTTTCATGCAGCTCGCTTTCTCGGCGTTTTTCCGCCTACCCACAGTTTGCCCGGGTCGATCCCTGTGGCGGTTCCAGGCATGATCCGCCATGTGTGCGTGCAGCCGAAATGGATCGGCGTTGGATACTCTTGCATCACCTGTTTGGTGACGGCTCCCATGCCATAAAGCCGGATGCAGATCACGCAGACAGGCGGCGGGCCAACGAACGTGTAGAGCGCCACCAGCCCTTCGTTCTCACCCAGGAATCGCGCCTGTGCGAACCCGAAGGTGGTCATTTCCGTCTGGTTGGCGATCTGCCGGGACTTCCACACTTCCCGCTTGGCATTCCACTCGTCAATGCCCTTGCGGTAGTAGTAGCGGTTGCCTCGATGGTTTGCTTCGTACAGCCGCCCGATCTCTTTCTCAACGTCTTTACGCCACGTCTTAGCGATGCTGTCAGCATCGAGGCGGCTCATGGACTTGAGCCACTGCGCGTCACGCCCGGAGGGTTCAGGGATTGCGCCCGTGTAGCCACACGCTTTTGCGTTTTCCGCGATGGCCGTCTTCCACGCCTGCACTCGCTGTTTGTAGAGGCTGTCGGCCAGGGCATTGATCTCCTCATCCCGCATACGGAAGATGTTGCCCAACCGCCGTTGCAGGCCGGTTTTAAGCTCAGTTTGTGATCTGCTGCCCATGCCGCGCCTGCCTTAGTCCGACGCGGTTTCTTCAGCCTCGTCCAGCAGGCGTTCCCATTCCGAGTCGGGGATGCTGTCCAGTTCTGCAAACGCCCGGTTCAGCGCGCTCCGGCCATGCGCCTTAACGACCTTCTGTGTTTGGCGCATGTTCGCGCCCTGCTCGCCGGGTGCGCGCTTGAGGTTGTGACGATCCGGCGTGGATGCTTCAACCAGGATGCCCAGCGTTTGAAGCTGGACCCGGACAGGCAGGTTGGACTGGCTCACAATCTCAGCGGCCATCACCAATTCAGCCGCGCTATAGGCAGGTACATGGTCGTGTTTGGAGCGCTTCTTCTTAGCCAACTGCGGCCTCCTGAGCCTCGTTTACGTCCTCGTCCTGCTCGTCTTCGTCTTCGTCGCCGCGTGGCTGTTGGCCGCTCTTGAGCAGCGCCAGCATATTGGCAACGCCGCCCGCCGTTTCACGCGCTTGGTTCTCACGTTCGGCTTCCGCCTTTGCAATCTCAGCTTCAGAGATGCCAAGTTCCTGCCAGATCCAGCGCGGCGGCGCATCGGTCGTGCTGAGCAATTCCAAGCGTTCTTTCTTGCTCAGGTCGTCCAGGACGATCTCGCGCGGTTTGATCTGGAAGTCCAGATTGCCCTTGTCGTAGTCGTCCAGGCCGAAATGTTCATAGCCAGGATAGTGGCCCAAACCGCCGATGCTGATTGCCATTTGGAAGGCCCGGAGAAGCGGCGCATCCATGTTGCTGTTGAACTCGGTCAGCCGGTCGAGCGCCGGGCCAAGCACCGTCCGCACAGCGGGTGAACTGTTAAGCTGGTAATCTGCAAGCCGGTAGAACATCAGCTCCGGGCAGTCGTTTTCAATTTCCTGCAACATGCCCTTGACGGCTTCCAGCGCGCCGTTGAAATCCACGTTCCCGATCATCGGGTGCGGCTGCGACCCTTCCGGCCCGTACATGATCGGAACCGTGCTGCGTTCCTCATGGCGTTCCTTGTCGCTCAGTTCCTCCACGTCGCCGGTATCTTCATCCACGGCGACGTCAGCGACGTGCAGATCCTCCGGCCCGTCTGCTCCGGCCAGATACCACATGAGGTCCACCGCCTGACGCATGTGATCGTGTGTCAGCGAGGCAAGGTCGTTGAGGTAGTCAATCTTGCGCAGCGCGCCGCCGTGACACGTCACCGCGCCCCAGGGCCGCCCGATATCCGCCGCCTGTGCCAAAGCAATAGGCACGAAACCGTATGGGTTATCCCACTGCGCGATCGCGTTTCCATCCCCGTCTTTCTGCCAGCCGAACAACTCTGCTTGTTCGTTTTTCACCCGGTACGTGGCAACTTCGCCGTCTTTCCACACTTCCCGATAGATGCACAGATCCGGGCGCAGCGGGTCGGTACTGTTCCCAAGCGGGTCAACGCGCTCGTATTCGATCACGGCGCTCTTGGCGTACCCTACGGCGTCAATGTCAGCATCCACCAGCACGCCAGGGTGCAGCACTTCGAGGCGCACCTGCTGTTTGTGCGGGACGTCCACAACTTTGAGTATTCCGTCACCGTACCGGGCCGACTGCCGCGCATAGCGCATCTTGAGCTGGCCGAAGTTGCTATCCTTCCAGAGCTGGCGGATCGCGCCTTCGGTGTAGGTATCCAGGCCCAGCAGCGGGACGGCGCCACTGCTCAGGTCTTCCCAATCCAGCGCGCCGCCGTAGCACTTGGCCGCTGTAATCGCAACCAGCCGGAAGAACGGGTTGTAGATCCCGCGCGTGTACTTGTAGAGGTCATCCGTCGTGACGTGCTCCCGCGCATAGGCTTCAAGCTGCGTGAACACATCGTTGAAGTAGTAGAGGTCGTAGTGGAAGTAGCGCCACAGGCGCGACGGCCAGGAATCCCACCCCGGCATCATCACCGGCGATACAGACGCCCCAGCGACCGGATGCAGGTTTTCACGCCTATACGTCGCTATAGCACTACGTATGCCTGTGCGGAATCCTGTCGAAACTGACATGCTTACCAACCTCACCCAATCGAGCATGATCACGTCCCTGGCCGTCTTCGCGTAACAGATCCGGCTTTCGTCTTCGTCCGCTTTGCCAACTTATTGAACGCCCCGGATGCGGAGTCCAGCTGGTCCCAGTATTTGTTGTTCGGCACAGCGGTAATCTCGTCCAGCCATACCGTGTTCCAGAGGCCGCGCACGAGCTTGACCATCTTCGCCTCGCTGTAGGCCGCAAACGGTTCAGCCCGCACCAGCTTATCGCCAGACGGTTTGTCCTTTCGGATGACAAACCCGCGTAGGTTTCGGACTGTGGCGTCAGCGCTTTCCTTGCCGCCGCTGCCCGGTTCTTCCTCAACGTAAATCTGCACGGCGGCTTTGCTGCCGTACTTCAGCGCGTCCAATTCGGCGGTTTCCTTGATGGTCTTCTCGCGTTCGAGCGCCGACCACTGACCACGCACCACGTCTTCGATGTAGATCGTTTCGTCCGGCGACAGGCTCATCAGCGTGCCGGTGGTGTATGCGCCGCCGTCTTCTGTTCCGGCCTTGTCCCAATAGCGGACGCGCTTGGCTGCCCGCTTTGGCGACGCTCCTACCACGTCGAACCATGCCCGCTTGAACTTGTTGCCCTCTGGCGCACGCGGCACGCCCTGGTATTCCGCATTCCAGGCGACCGTCCCGACGTCCCGTTTGATCTTTAGCAGCGCTTCGCGGCTGAACCGGCGCGGGCACAGCGCCTCGCCCGGTTTGCGTCCGAGCGGATCGGGTAAACCAGCAGGCAACCCGAGAATCCGGTTACTTTCGTCGCGTTCTTCCTGCGTTTCGGCCAATGCCGGGAGGCGCAGGATCGTCCACTCGTCGCCCTGCTCCTGGAGCAGCCGCCCGGCCAAATCGTCCTCGTGCCAGCGCGTCATGATCAGGACGATAGAGCCGCCTTCCCATACGCGGGTACGGAAGGTTCCGCGCCACCATTCCCACACCGACTGACGGATGGTTGGTGACTGCGCGGCTTGCCATGTAGCAAACGGGTCGTCGATAATGCCCAGCAGACCGCCGCGCCCGGTAATCGGGCCGCCCACGCCTGCGGACAGCATGTAACCGAGGTTGTCATCATCCAGCCGCCATAGCTTTGTGGACCGGCTGGTTTTCCGCACTTCTATATCAGGGAATACGTGTTTGTATTCCTCTGACATCACCACGTCACGCGCTTGGCCGCCGTGAAACTCAGCCAGATCCGCGCCGTAGGAGGTCATCAGCACGGGATCGTTTGGTCGCTTACCCAGCCAGTACGCCGGGAGGCGAACCGAGGTCAACTCGGATTTACCGTGCTGTGGCGGGGCGAAGATCATCAACTTTTTGATCTCGCCCGAAACTACCCTGTCCAGCGTCGCGGCGATCAGCTCATGCGCCGGATCGACTACGTAACGCGGATAGGTGTAGGTGGTGAAATGAATCAGCTTGCGGCGGGCAAGCTCAACCTGAACCCCGTCGAGAAGTTCAGTCTTTGAGACCTCTTGCAAACGCCTCAAGCTGTTCGGTGCTGAGGTTGCTGAGGCCACTGAAGTCATTCCCGCTCCCGACGCTCTTTACCTCACCGCTCACTTCCGTGGCGCTGTCTGGCATCCCCGCCGCAAGCCGTTGGAGCTTGCTGGCAGCTTCTGCCGCTTTAACAAGGAATTGACCATCCAGGGCCATGGTGATGATCTCGCGGTCCGGTACGCCCTTCTCAGGATCACCCTTAATGAAGCGGCGCTTCGTTTTGATGAAGTTCACCCCCTCACGCAGCATGGTATCAACCAGATCGCGCAGGTCTGTTCCGGTTTCCCAATCCTGCTCACGGATCTTGAGCTGGCGTTCCCGCCACAGCGCATCTTCCGCTTCCTGCTGCGCCTTGTCCCATGCCTCTACCCTGCGCTGCCAGTCCCATTTGACTGACCACGTTTTGAGGGTTTGCAGACGTTTAGTCGGCGGTTCCACAGGATCGGAAAGCGGTAGCGCTTCGGCAGCGCTTTGGTAACGCTTTTGCAGCTTCGTGAGGGAGCGCCCGGCCCCCATCTGGCAGTAGTCGAGAAAGGCTCGATACACCTTCCCAGGCTCGTCATCGAGCTTTTCCCAGATTCCGCCTACCTCATCTTCAACAATTTCATCAGCCCTATCTGTCATGAGTTCTCGCTTCTTCAATCCATCTCATCAAGCGGGCTGCGTCGGCGGGATCACGGTTCGTATGAACCGTGATCTCAGGAAATGCTTTTTGAATCTGGCGATACTTTGTTTTCCGTCCGCGAAGCCACGATTCCGATTGCTTGTCATTACGATCCACGTGCCGGGCAGACAAGGTTGATTCATCAACGGTCAGAAGAACTAGAACGGCATGAGGATCAATATCAAGCGCAAGCCGAAGGAACTTTGGGTTAAACAGCCGGTCACCCTCGAACAGAACAGTCCAACCCGCGTAATCAGAACGATTGTTCAGTGCTTTGATAAACAGTTCGGCACTGGGCTGCACATTCATTGCCAGCTTGTCTGTACCGCTGAATGGCGAACCGTCATAGACCCCTAAAACGAACATCCGCGAGGCATCATATCGAATGCCCCGCAGAGTACGTCCAAATGCAAATTGCTTCCCAGGACCCAGCGTCCTCATGATGGACCACACGAGGTGAGATTTTCCTGTTGCTGGCTCCCCACCTATCCCAACAATTCGTATCACTGCTCGCTCCGGTCATAGCCAATCATGGCCTTCAGTTCATCAACCGAAGCGACTCGATAGCCAGTCTCAACGTAAGGCCGGTTATAGAGGTAAATCAGATCTCCGCTATCATCAGACTCAGCAGGAACCAGAACGCCGCCAAAATAGCGAGCGGGTGACTGCCAAGACTTTGGGTTATTCCAGAGTGCGCGCATAAAGTCATATATGGTGTGGTATGCAAACTTTGCGCGCGTGAAGGTCGATCCCTGGTTGTAGCCGATGGCACGCCCAAGAGGAACGTTCTTTAACCCTTCAGCGTCATCTGAAATATCACTCCATCGAACAAACCCGTTCCGACGTGCGATCTGAATTGCCTCTGAAAACTGACCGCGAAAGTAGTTCCCAACAGGATCGGCGCTGGGTCGAATGCCACAGCAGCAGCACGCCTCAGACTTTTCTTTGTGATGGGCATCGCTGATGTAGACCGGAATACCATGCTTGGCCGATAGGTTCATCATGCGATCATAGTGAGGTCGCTTCAGATCGTAGTTCAGCCGAAAGAGACCGCTTCCGCTATAGGAGTTTTTGAGATAGAACGGGAACAGATCAATACCGATTACGTTAGAAATGCGACGGTAACGTTCGTGAAGATTTTCCGTCGCGCGCTTCTCAATGCAGAGGAACTCCGTTGAGATGCTGTCCACTCCGGCATCCGCTGCCATCTGGAATAGCTCATCAAGCGTTCGATCGGATGCTCCAAGGATGAATGGCCGGAGTCGGAAAGTCGTCTGAGCAATGCCCAGCTCTTTAATCCGGCGCAGCGCCTCAACACGTTCCTTTGGCGAGGGTGTTCCTGGCTCCAACTTGGCTGCCTGAGCAGGATCGGCGGTGATGATGCTGATCTTCCAGTGGATGTTCTTTCGGCCCTGGAACTGCTCGACGTAGGCCGGATCGTCAAGATACCATGTACCCTTTGTGCTGACAGAGATTGGGTAATTAATCTCGTTGAAAAACGTCAGCAGTTCCAGGCTCTTGCGGAATCGGCGCTCATACCAGTCAAAGCCATCTGACAGGCCGCCCCATTGCAGAGTGTGCCGATTGGCGATGTACCAATTGAACTGATGATTGGGCAGCTCCAGCCGAAATAAGCGTTTTACCTTCTCAACGTTCACAGCCTTCACTTTGTGGTGAAGGTAGTCGTTAGCTGTGTCACCAACCGCACGTTGGAAGAAACTGAAGCAGTACAGGCACTGATGAGCACAGTTCGAGTAGGTATCGAACGTCAGCGGCATAGAGCAGTCTGGAAGCTCGTATGTCCAACGCGGGCTTTCATAATAGCCTTCTTCAAGGTCCATTATTCCACCCCAACCGTCAACAGATCCGCCCACAGATGTAGATAATCTGTGCCTTTGATCTGTGCCATGTGAAAATCTTCCGAGTCGCTTAACACGCGATTTCCAAGCGTCAAGAGACGCAAGGCTTTCACGAAACTTTCCCGGTCTGGACAAGCTACATAGATCAGGTAACTACCGCTTTCTTTCGCTTGCCCAGCCCCTTCAAGTTCGGAGGCGTCAAACGGTTCCTGTTCGAACTCGTACTGCTCCATGACGGTTAAATGAAGAAGCGTTTCAAGATCATCATCATCAACTGTGACGACCTCAACGTCTTCTTCCTTGATGCGTTCGAGCAGCGCAAGGTATCGGCAGTCGTCCACAATCTAGCCGTCTCAACCGCCGTGAATCCCGCTCCGGCGATTGTCAGGTTGTTATGGTCAACGCCAAAGGCTTCCGCCGCTGCTTGGCTGGCCGCGTCCGCGCCGAAGATCATCGGCACGCACCATACGCCCGTCTCATCCAGGCCCACGCCTACCGGCGTTTCCTCGCCCGTGTCTCGAAGATAGGCCAACGCTTCAAGCCGCCCATTGCCAGCAGGAATCGCGCCCAGCGTGCCATCGTAGATGGATGGATCGCGGAACCCGTGCTGCTTAATCGACTGTGCCAGCGCAGGGATGTCGTGACGCTTGGGATTGCCCGGCCAGCGCATGTCCAGCGCATCATCCAGGCGCACATAGTTCAGATTGAGTAGATCGCCCTGTGGGATTTGTACCGTGTCCACCACTAACCTCCACGAACGGAAAGCGTCCGAAGACGCGCAGCGCCTACACGCAACGCGGGTCCGTTCTCCATTCGCAACACGGTGTTGAAAGGTGGAATTGGTGACCAGGATCTTGGAAGGAGGGAGCCAAGATCCTGATCACCTACCGTGAGGGGGAGGGGAGTTGCTGCACCAGATCCGGCGAGTCGGTGCAGCTCGATTGTTGGCGATTCACCCGCGTGGTTGGTTGTCCAGTCCACAACCCCGTACTGCTCAGGGACCGGACGAAAAACAAAAAAACACCCCGCACTGCGCGTGCACGTTCTCTTATACGCGGATCAATGCGTATAGAGAACAGTATGACAGCCAACAGCGTGTTAGCGGTTATTGGTCTGTCGGTGCACTTGCAGTACGGGGTGTGTACTAACTGTGATCCTACTTTATGCCTTTGGGTTTGTCAAAGGGCATAGTATCGGATTTTAATCGCCAAATGTCAGCAGGTATGGGCGGCGGCTCTTTCAAGCCATATCCCAACGGCTCGATATCATCAGGATCGACCAGTCGAAGCTCCCAACAATCCTGCATCTCAGCAGGGACGCCCTTCTTGGGGAATTTCAGGCGGACGTAACGGTGGACGAGCACCCACACGCGCCCGTTCCGGGACAGGCCCAACAAGCGGCCTTTGACGTTTTCATGGCAGTACCGCGTACTACCATCCGTTTCGCTGATCTCGGTCCAGTGACGTTCCACAACAACCACACCGCCCTGCCGGAACCAGTCATTTTCCAGCATCGGCGCGAGTTGTTTCCGCCGCTCCCGAACCGCTGGCATATCCCGCCCTGTGCGCGTCTGCCAGCCCGCTGGCGTGCGCGTGAAGTGCAGGCGGATCGGTTCATCGCGCAACCGCTCTTGCTGCGGCGCGCGGCTTTCGGAGTCCTGGCCGGAATTGGTAATTGATGTAATGGTCATTGTCCTGCCTCAGTTGCGGCGATCAGGAGTCAAGCCCTGGCGCAATAATGCCCGCGCACGATCACGCCGGGCTTCTACCAATGGATCGGTCGGCTTGATAGAGGCTCGAAATAAAAGGGACCGGTAAAGAAGCCGGTCCCCAATTTCGTTCCTATAATCGGCGCTTGCTATCCAGCGCCACAGCTTACGAAGTAGGATCATAAATCCCACTCCTCGCTGTACTTGTCAGCGTCGCTCCGGTAGCCCTTCGCCTCGTGGATACGCCCCAACTCGTCAAGCGCATCCGCTGCCGTTCCCAGGCCCTTCACCACCGCGCGCTGCGCCTTTTCTTCTTCGGTCATGGCAGCGCGCCCGCGCTTACGCTGGCGGCGATACGTCTTACCGTCCGTGCCCTGAACGGTGTCAGTTGCGGAATTTTCCGCAACTGAAGTGAGCCATGCGGAAACCGTCTTGTCGCTCACGCCCAGCAGCGGGGCGATAGCGCGCGCTGACAGTCCGCGCCATGACAGTTCTTCCGGCGCATCCTCGCTCATGCGGACTGTGAGGTAGTGCATCTTGTCCGCTTTCGTGAGAGGCTGCCCGTGCCGGATGTTGCGCTCAGCACCGTACACGAACGCTTCCCACAGGCCGCCCGGACGGACGATCACAGGCACTTCGGTAATCAGCATCATACCTGCCAGGGTGTTGGCAAGATGCGCGCCTGCATTCCGGTGCATACCGTCTGCAATGACCAGACGGCCATCGACCTCCACAACTTCGAGTGCCGGAAATTCCCCCCAACCGCCATAGGCGATCATGGCCTGCGCATACTCTTCGACTTTGCCTTGGCTGAGGCCCTTCTGCCGGACCTGCACGCGCTCATCGACGTGCAGATCGGCCAGTAGCACGCGGCGGGTCGGATCAACCGGCGCAGTCTGGCGCGCAGCGGCGCGCTCCTGCTGCTGGCGAATGAGGTTCTGGCGATTGACGGCCATCCGATCCGCAAACGGATTGTTACTAGGCATAAGAAACCTCCGGTACATCAATCCCGATCCCGCTGTAGACTTCGCGCGCCACCGCCAACGCCTCCATAGTCGAAGGACGCAGCGCACCTTCTGCCAGGATGTTTGTGCCAGCCCAGCGCGCCCGTGTGTAATCTTCCGAGTAGGGCAGTTCGAGTATCCCGCCCTTCTTGTTGCGCAGCAGGTATTCACTGTAGGCGGTTTCCAACAGTTCCCGACCAGCCTTGACGTTGGGTGACGTGCGCAGCCCGCCAAAGTAGTACATGGTCATCGTCGGGATGATCCCGATGATGCTCAAGGCTGAGTTGACTTCGCGCGCCACTTCGACTTCATCGAGCACGACCGCCGTGCGCTCGACGCTCGACCGATCCATCAGGGTCGGGAGCACCAAGTAATCCGTGGCGTCCAGCGCGGCCAACGTCGTCACCTGATTGCTCGGCCCCATGTCCAGCAGCACAATATCTGCAATGCCGTCCAGGTCCGACAGTACACCGGAAATCAGGTGCTCCGGGCGCGTGTGGTACTGGACCGGACGCGCGGCCACATCATCAATCGCATACTGCGTCTGCGGCCCGCCTTCTACCAACATCACAGTGCCGCGATTGAAGCTCTTGAACTTCGGAATAAACATGTCATCGACGCGTCGCAGGGCATCCGTGATCTTCACCTCACGGCGGATCACTTGGTGCAGCATTTCGTAGCTCAGGCCCGTATCCGGGTCCAAGCACTCCCACAGCGCGGACTGCCCGCCCTGGAGGTCCATATCTACGATCACGACGCGCATCCCAACCCCTGCCCCAAAAGCGGCGAGAATCTGGACCAGGGTCGATTTCCCCACACCGCCCTTTGACCAATACACCGTTACCGTAACAGGTTTCATTGTTCGCATCCTTTGCTCTGTGCGAGTCAGATTATGAGGTCTGACTAACCTCGAAAAATGATGATACAGCACAATCTCTGAACAAGCGTGCTAACGCCGGTAGATCAGCACCGGCCAGGGCATCCAGGTAGCGCGCCTTCTCCGCCAGTGTGATGTCCACCGGAGGAAGGCCCAGCCAACCGCAACCGTAGACAGTCATCAGCCGCGCATGGCGTTTGTTGCCGTCCGCAAATGGGTGCATACGCCACTGGTTGAAGTGTAACACGGCCAGAGTCAGGTGCGGGAGCACCTTCCCCTGCGCGATCAATGGTTCCGTGTAGTTCAACACGAACTGATTGACTTTTGCGCCCAGCGTGATAGCTGGCTCGGGGCGGAACGATTCACCCATCCCAACCGAAACAGGATCGAGTGTGCGTAAGCTGCCGCCATGCGGCAGGATAGCCCGATGCCATGTGAGGAAGTGATACATGTTCAAACGCTTGTGTTCCTGGCCCGCACAAAACGCATTATAGAGCGCATCGGCGTGCAGTTCCCACTGATTCCATGGAGCGCCTTCCAGCGCACCAGAGTGATACGCGATCATCCCCATGATGAACCTCAGTCGGTGCTCAGGTGGTGGAGCAGGGCGATGGAAAGCAGGCGGGTGACACAGCCGACGCCAGAACGATTGTTCCTCTGGCGTTTCAGTGTGCAGCCCGTAGCGTTGATAAACCTCATGCCATGTGGTCATGGTCGCTTCCGATTTGTTGATGGCTATACGAAAACATGCAGTCTGGAATGGTTTGGCTAGAAAAGCGCCAACTGTTCCAGCGGCGTCACTTCAGTAAAGAACGTCTGAACGTCGCTCTCTGTGTATTTCAGGCGCGGAGCCAGCCCGCGATCCAGCCGGTTATGCCAGCGGAGTTGTGCCAGCCCGCTCGCCACGACCTCGCAGATCCAGATAGGATCATCGTCACCTGCTTCGATGGCATCCACCCAACCAAGCAACCCCGTCACTCGATCCGCAATTTTGATCAGCTTCCATTGAGGCACGTTGATGAGCGTCTGCACCGTCCAGCTTTGCAGGTACGTCAAGATGCTATATTCCTGATAGAGCGCCTCTGCCTTTTCTATCAGGATGTCCGGCGTGATCGCTTTATCCTCATCGGCCAGTTCGTCGTAAACGGCCTTGAAAACGTCTCGCGTGAACTCATCCATCTCACCCTCGCAGGTTCCCGCCAGAGACTTCCACCAGGGCGCACATCTCCATGATCCGGTCCACGATGCGTTGCCCGGTTTGCTCCCCTGCGCGCTCGAACCGTTCCATGAGCACGTCCGGCGCACAGTTGGATGTGACAATCAGCCGCATGTCATGCCGATACCGGAAGTCAACGATCTGGAACAGCTTTTCGACCACCCAGGCGGTGAGGTTTTCCGTGCCCAGGTCATCCAGCACCAGCAGTTCGACGCGCTGAATCTGGTCCAGGATCTTGTCATACGACACATCATTGTCTGCTTTGAAGCTGGACCGGATGTAGTCCATCAGATCCGGCGCAGTTTTATAGATGGTCGAAATCCCGGCGTTCATGGCGGCGTTGCTGATGGCCGCTGCCAGCCCGCTTTTGCCCGTTCCGACCGGGCCGAACAGGAACAGGCCGTGCCGTTCGCCCAAGCTGCCGGAACGCGCATAGGTGGCCGCAATCTCAACCGCCCGACGCTGCGTGTCTGAGAGGCGCAGCGCGGCGTAGCTCTCGAACGTATAGGCAGCCATGCGCGGCGGAAGTTGCGAGATTGCACGCAGCTTTGCCGCCCGCTCCCGGCGCAGCTTCAGGCCCGCCGCGCAGTCACACAGCACCGGCTGCCCGTGATATTCCGGTAGCTGTGGGCAGTCTGCCAGAAAAACGCCGTTGCCATCACACTTTGGACACGGCGGCGACGTCTGTAGCGACGACTGGCGGCTTTTCACGTCCAAGTTTCCGCCACCATTCAGGTTGTTCAGATTGTTCAGGAGATCCCGGAGCTGCTTTGCCATCTTTGCCTCTGCTCTGTGTTTTCTTCTGGCGCCACGTACTGAGACGGTTCGGGAGCCAGTAAACGTTTTCGACCGGCTGGCTCTCCCGAATGAATTGAATCAGTTCTTCCGGCGTGTAGGGCTGATCACCGGACCACAATTTCGTGCGGATCACCTGCGCGAACGCGCTCGCCATGCCCGGATCGTCAACGCTTTGGATACAGCAGGCATCCACGGCTTTCATCATGTCCTCGAAGCGCGCCTCAAGCGGGTGCTGGTTGAGCTTGGCTTCTACATGCTGGATCACGCTCCGGCGATTCTTCCCCCGGCGCTCGTTTTCCAACATGGCTTCCCACTGCTGCCGGGTCAGCTTCATCGCCTTGATTTGGCTGACGGTGTGGAAACAGGGCGCTTCCCAGGACGTGAAGTCACCTGGATCGGGCGGCTCCCATTCTCCAGCGGCGTGCTTGTTCGCCAGTTCAGCCAACACCTCCGCGTGGCACGGTTCCGGGCTGCACCAGCAGCCTAACCGCTTGCCGGTCAGGTCCGGGATGCGCCCCAACAGGTCCGGGCGATAGGCCGTGAGATAATCGCGGTACTGCTCGATTACCTCATCCCGATCACCATCCTCACCGATCTTGAACGGGTTCTGCCAGTCACTTGCCTTAAACCCGCGACTGGCCCGACCTACATACACATCATACGCGGGTCGCTGGCCGTTCACCGTGCGGACGTTGACCACCGTCGTCAGGCCAGACGGGGCAGGCGGATCGGCCTCCGCAGTAGCCACCGGGACATTACTACTCGTATTATCTGCTATGGCTGGTTGGTCGGGCGGCTTGGAAAGCAGGTGATAGAGGTTCGAGAGTTGGGTCCAAACGCCGTCTTCGCGCTGCTGCCGCCGTTCCTCCTTCCGTATCCAACCAAGCTGCTCAAGTTTCTTCAGCGCAGTTCGCACCGCGCCTTCAGAACATGACAGCATCGCGGCCAGCTTGGGGATGCTGGGCACGGCGGTTTGATCGTGCCCGGCGAAGGTGCACAGGGCGGCATAAACCGCCACCCCGTACACGCCCAACTCAGGCCCGTCGCGGCGGATAAGGTCCGCGTCAGCCCAAAACCAGCCGCCGCGCCTCGTGTCACGTACTTCAAAACCATCTTTTGGGTCCATAAGGGTCCTCTCGCCTAGACGAGCAACGGCTGAACGATCAGATCGCTGCCAATCGCCTTAATCGCATCCACTGGAACATCTGCGCGGATCTCATCTCCGCGCCAACCATTCGGCCAAACATCCTGCTCCCACATCTCTCGGATACGGGTTTCTTCTTCGGCATTGATGAGGTCAACACGAGCACGCGCCTGGATGTCAAGTACGCGTGCCAACCCATGTTTTCGGCCTTCCATCGTGAGCGGCCCCATCCGTTGACCATTCTTTGCAAATCGACCATCCTTCAAACGTTCAGGGGCGGCCTTTCGTAACCGCCACTTCGGTTTGGCGAGATCAGCAAACAATGGCTTGAGTTCGAGCAAGGGCGCGAGATGTGACCACTGCGGCGTTTTCAAGAGGTTTTCCAACGCCGTATCCCTTGAGGCAAGGTTACATCCAATGCACCCCGTGCGAGCCTCTTCCTCGCCATATACCAGCGCAATATCAGCCAGCTTGTACCCATGTTTTCCGAATGCGATCCAGTCCCACACGTGGCATAACCGCCAGTGAAGCAGGGGAGCCAATGTGTCCGAGATGGCCTCGCTCGGCATGGTCTGAAACCAGCCCTGTCCGCATTCGCCAGAGTCTTTACTGCAAGACAGTGTGATCCGGGCATCACGCGCTGCACTTTCGCCATAGCGCACGCCGGTCAACATCAGAAACTTTTCGCCGATCTCATCTCGCTTAGTAGCCAATGCGGTTTGCATTGGCTCCACCTTGAGTTGAGGTGTACACCACCTAAATCTATTTTTGGGCGGGGGAACACCTCGCCCAAACATGTAGACATAAAAGCGATCATCGAGCTTTGGCAGAACCACCCGCGCGTCATAGCCATCTGCGCGCAATGCCGTCATGAACCGCATGGCCGTTGCTTGGAGTGGCGGGAGTTCCTGTCGGGTATCGCTGTACAGTACAGTTAAGCTCTCCGGCGCTTTCACCTGTCCTGTTTTCAACGCCCACGCCACAAACGCCGTGGTTGCAGTCGAGTCTTTTCCACCGGAGAAAGCGATAGCCCAATGGTTGTACCGCTCACCGTAGGCGGCCAGAGACGCTATCGACAGATCCAGCGATTCCTTCAACGTCATCCGTACTCCCTCGAATAGCGAGGGCTGCTGTGAGGTCATGGGTTATCCCTTCAATCGATCAGCCAGCCGAGTAAATCGGTTGCTCGCGTCCACCCTACTCACCGCCGTGTGAATAGCCTTCTTTTCTCCCACCAGGATCACCAGCTTCTTGCCGCGTGTGATCCCGGTATAAATCAGGTTGCGGCGCAGCATCACATAGTGCCCCATCGTGACCGGGATGATCACAACCGGGTACTCGCTGCCCTGCGATTTGTGGATCGTGCACGCATACGCCAGCGTAAGCTGGTCAAAGTCTGTACTCGGGTACTCCACCATGCGCCCGTCCATTTCAACCACCAGGATCTTGTTATCCGGGTCGAACATGCGGACTGTGCCCATGTCGCCGTTGAACACTTCCAACTCGTAGTTGTTCTTAAGCTGGAGCACACGATCACCGGCGCGGAACTTACGATCCGCCTTATCGCTGGCCTTTGCCGGGTTCAGCCGGTCACGGATGAGGCGGTTCAAATCATTAACGCCCGCTGCGCCACGATACATCGGCGCCAACACCTGAACGTCAGAGAGCACCGGAATCCCCTTGGACGGGAGCAGGTCACCGACCAGCTTGACGATAGCGGCCTGAATCTGCTCCTGACCATTGGCCTCAACGTACAGCCAGTCGGGAGCGGCGTCGAGTGTCGGCGCTTGACCCTGGTTGATGCGATGCGCGTTGCTGACGATCTTGCTGGTTTCAGCTTGCCGGAAGATTTTGTTGAGACGAACAACGGGGAATGCGCCGGACTTGATAATGTCCCGCAGGACGTCCCCAGCGCCGACGCTGGGGAGCTGATCCGCGTCGCCAACCAGCAGCAGGTGAGCATCCTCCGGGATAGCTGCCAGCAGGTGATTAAACAGGCTGACGTCGATCATGCTGGACTCGTCCACGATGAACATGTCATCATGGATCGGGTCATGCTCATCCCGTTTGAAACTCCACATCACCGGATCAAATTCGAGCAGCCGATGGATGGTCGAGGCGGATCGTTTCGTCGCCTCACCAAGCCGCTTGGCCGCGCGTCCGGTCGGTGCGCACAGTGATACAGAATGCTTCGAGGCGCGCAGAACGTCCGTGATGGCCTTGAGACACGTCGATTTACCAACGCCCGGCCCGCCCGTGATGACCGTCACTTTGTTGAGCAGGGCGGTTTCGACGCCCTCCATCTGCAAGTCCGTGAGCTTGAAAGAAAGCTGGATCTCGATCTCAGCAATCAGCGTCTTGACGCGATCCCGAATATTGTCCAGGGAGTCATCCTTGCTCGCTGCGATTGCCTTGAGGCGCTGCGCCGCCTGCTGCTCCGCCCGGAGCAAGCCGGACAGGTAGATCATTTTCGGCTCACCGTCCGCGACGATCTCCTTCATCTCAAATTCCATACGCTTTAATATGGGTTCGATTGTCGGCTGCGGCACGCGGAGCAGTTCTGACGCCTGCTGCAGAAGCAGTGGACGGGGCAGGTAACAGTGGCCGTCATTAGCGGCCAGCGCCAGCGCGTGCCGGATGCCCGCCTGGACGCGGTAGGGCAGGTCAGGCCGGTAATCGTCGAGCACCAGCCGGGCAATCTCATCAGCCTTTTGGAATCCGATGCCATCCACGTCGCGGGCGAGCTGGTAGGGGTTTTCTTCGATCTTCGCGCGGGCCTCGCCGTTATAGGTCCGGTAGATGCGAATGGCGATAGCCGTGCTCAGGCCGAGGTTGCACAGCCAGGTCATCGTGTCCCGCTCAGCCTCATGTTCGCGCCACTTCTGGCCGATCTCCCCGGCCATCTTATCGGTGACGCGCTTCACTTCAGCCAGGCGCTCCGGCGTGTCCGTGATCACGTCCTGCGTCTTGTCGCCAAACTTGTCCACGATCGCCTGCGCGATCGCTGGGCCAATGCCAGGGAAAATACCGCTGGCGAGATAGGCTACCAACGCCTCGCCGGACTGAGCCAACGCACGCCGCCCGACACGCTGCACCTTGAACTGCTCACCATATTTCGGGTGCGTGGTCCAGTCGCCGTGCAGCAAAAGCTGCTCGTCCAGTTGTGGCGCGGGGGAAATGACACCAACCACCGTCACGCCAGCCAACGCCAGCAGCGTTTTCTGTCCACCCTTGCCGTTCGTATTGAGCTTCATGACCGTGTAGCCGCTGTCATCGTTCCTAAACTGGACAGAAGCCACCTTTCCGGATAGTTCAACCATCAGTATTCCCCTCCAACATCGGGCGGGATCTCGGAATACGGCGTCCAGGTATCACTGAACCCCGCGAGATCGATCACGGTTTTTTTGAGCGTTGAGAACTTCATACGTTCGGCGCGGAAGAACAGGTCCACCGTGCCCTTTGGCCCGTGCCTGTGCTTAGCAACGATGCACTCAGCCTGATTGACTCGCTCTGTGTTTTCGTTGTAAACCTCATCACGGTAGAGAAACAGGACAATATCAGTGTCCTGCTCGTAAGTCCCAGAACGGCCCAGGTCTGACAGTTGTGGACGTTTGTCCTGTCGTTTTTCAACCTCGCGGTTGAGCTGCGCAGCGGCCAGCACCGGCGCACCGATGCGCTTCACGAGCAGTTTCAGGTTGCGACTGATGTAGGCGTTGACTTCGACGTCAGTCCGCACGTATTTGCGTTGCTCCGCATCAACCGTCATGAGCTGCGCGTAATCAACAAGCACCAGCCGGATCGGGCCATGTTCGCGTGTGATGCGCTTGCACGTGGTCAGGATATCGCCCGGCGTCAGACTGCCGCGTTCGTCAATGAGGATGTTCAGACCAGCCAGTTCCGCTACTGCATTCACGAACTGGCTCCATTGTTCATCACTCAATTTGCCAGACTTCAGAGTCACAACAGAAATATCCGTCTCCATTGAAATGAGACGTTCGACCACTTCAGATGCATCCATTTCGAGGCTGAACAGCACGAGCACGCCCGGATCACCGGCGTCCCTCAAGCGTCTGGCGACTGATAGCAGCACCGTCAGCAGCCACGCAGTTTTGCCCATACCCGGACGTCCGGCCAAGAGCGAAAGCCCGCGCAGACCGCCCAGCAGGTCGTCCAGGTCGGAGAAACCGGTCGCAACCGACCGCATGTTAGCAGCGTCCTCAACCTCATCCATATAGTTGGATAAGGCCGTTTCAAGCGGGAAAGTCGAGGCGGCTGGCAGTGTCAGCGCGATGCCATCCAGCGCGTCATGAGCGCGGCTCATGACCTCATCGATGTCAGCGTTTTCGTCGTAGGCAGTGGCGGCCATATCGCTGGCCGTTCTGAGGACTAATCGCCGTGCCGCTGCTCGGGAGACGATCTGCGCGTAGGCTTCAGCATAAAGCGAGGTTGGCGTGTGGTTGATGAGATAGGTGAGGTACGCCGGGCCGCCGATTTCATTCAGACGATCATCCGTTCTCAGTTGTTCAGCGACCGTCACGGTGTCAATACCCATGCTGGCCGCGTCGAGCTTGAGCAGCGCATCCCACACGTATCCATTACGAACGATGAAAAAATGATCCGGTTGGACGTAGCTCACCAACGGCAGCATGTCCGGGCTGATCAGAATAGACCCCAGCAGCGCCTCCTCCGCCTCAACACTGTGTGGTGGAAGGTTTTCAGGCGCAGGTGGGGTAGGCGGTGCAGCTTGTTTTGCCATAGCAAACAGACCTCATCGGTTCGTGAGGATAGGTACGACCAACACAGCAGCGTCCATCACTGCTGTGTTGGTATATAGGACTATATTGGCCTGTTTAGGAGTCCCTAACGGAGATATCGCGGATTTGCACTTGTGCCAGATCCAAATCAGCGATACACTGGTGGTTCAACGTGAGTTAGTTAACGACTCCAGAAAAACCCATGAAGGACGGCGGCGGCCAGACCGCCGTCTTTCGCTTTAAACCCCTGGGAACTCTTCGCGGCGGTGAGGCCACTCTAAATTTCCCTTCATAAACACCGGAATACGATGTGCATCTGCGAAGCGCAGGACGTGCCGCACGTGCTCCGGGTCGGGCTGGTATTTTTTCGGCCCGTTCGAGGCCGCGCCAACCACAATCCAGTTTACCGCATCTTCGTAGGCCCACAACATCGGCCCTACGTCGAAACTGAGCGGTTCCAGCGAGAGCCAGCGGACCGGAACACGCGGTTTCAAGGTGCTCAAAACGTCAAGCGTTTTGTCCATGTACCGGCTCTGCTGGACCTGTGTGAGAGTGTTCCCGCGCATGATCGTGGGGGGCATCGAAACACCGACCCATAGATTGCGGGGGAACAAATCTGCGAACTTCAGAAGGCGGCCAGGATTCTTCGTCAACGTCTGAATCGTGTGCCAATGAGCCTCACGACAAACCGCCAACACCTGTCGCAGTTGCTTCTCTGGAACCCACACGCCGAACAGATCAGTCATGCTTCCAAGGAAGATTTTGTTGGGTTCCTTCAGCTTCAGCGGCTCATCCAGGCTGTCAGGCCGGAAGTAGTGTGCCTCAAAGCCATTCGGATATGCTGCGCTCGCTACGCCTTCAGCAACCGCTTTTGCGTAGCAGGTTGCAACACTCCCATCCTCCATTTCCCAGCAGCATCCTTGTTCACAGCCACGGACTGGGTTCCATGATTGATCGGTCCACTCGATCCCGCGCGATTTGATCGTGCCGTCCGGGTTGAACTTCTTTTGACGGTTCACGATTGCACTTCCTGTTTCCGCGCGACCGTGACCATCTCAATGAAAATCGACTTCCCGGAACGCTGACTATCGATCTTAAGCGTTCGATAGTAGGGGATCTGTTGAAGTTGCGCAAGCAGGCGATTAATCGCCTCTGTGCTCACTTCATCGATCTCGTATCTCAGCGACGTGGTCAGGTGGAATGTGGTTTCATCTCGCACCGTTCCCGACCACACCAAGCGCAGCCCTTTACACGACCGCGCGGTTGCTGCCACCTTCGGCGGCGTTGGTACTCGCCGCTTCAGGCCGGGCAATTCAGCAGTTTCCATGCTCCCTCCTGAAACAAAAAAAGACGGCTCTATGCCGTCTAGACCTCGATCAACTCGTCAAACAGCGGCAGCACATACTGCCCCGTATCGGTCTGTTTGAGTTCACCCCGCATGACGTTTTCAGCCACCGGCGCGAACAGCGGTTCCGGTTCCGGCGCGACCAGCATCACCGGCACGGACTCGAACAGCAGCCGTTTGAGCTGCACCGCATCCGGGCCGCCCCACCGCGAGAGGTTAGGCCAGAACACGCCCCAGGGCGCGTACAGCCACATATTGAGCTTGGTGCAGCGCACCATCGAACTGGATATGTCCTGGCCGTAGATGTTCAGACTGTAGTTGCTGGCCGCGAGCAGTAGGCTCCCCGTCCCGCACGCCGGATCACACACGGACTGCCGTTTCATCTCGTCCGGGTCGCCGGTGAACATCATTCCGGCCATCATCTTGCATACGCTCATCGGCGTCGCAAAGAAGCCACTCCCGTGGTATGGGTTGTAATCGTGGTTTGCGCCGCCCTGTGCGAAGAACGCCATGTAATCAGTCGGGTGGAGCTGGAGCAGGCCGAGCTTGAACGTTTCGTACCAGTAGTCCAGCACCAGCGGCGACACGCGGCGATCTGGAAGATGATCCGCCGTAAGGCCCGAAAACACCGGATCGCCAAACCCGTGCAGCATCCAGGCTACAAACGCCTCGAATGCGTCACTGTGCCGGATGCCATCATACCGGGTTGCATAGTCCAGGCAGTCTTTGACATTCTTGACGGCTTCCCGGTCGGGCTGTTCATCAAAGTCGATGTAGGGGATTGGGTCAGTAGGGACGCGATAGGTGTCCAGGGCTTCGTCCCAATAGGCCCACCGGTTGACGCCGAACACGCGATCCCCGTCCACGAGGTAGGGGAACAACCAGCCCGGCGTCATCTTGTGCAGATGTTTAGGCTGATAGTCGCTGTGGCGCGGCATACCAGCCTCAGAAGGGAGGTTCTTCGGACGGCTTCAGCGCGGCGCGCGCATGGCGGCGAGCATCAAACAGTTCGCGCCGGACGAGGATCGGAGGATCACCGGCGAGGCCGAACTTCACCATTTCCAGCGCGTCTTCCGGCGCGCCGCTGTCCAGCGCCAGCCACGCCGCGCTGCGATAGAGGATCGAACGTGTAGGCTCTGATTCCGGCGCGAGGGGGACGCTTTGCGCCGCACGCCTCTCAAGTCGGAACGCACGCCGGGAAAGGCGCTTCACGCGCGACATCTCCCCACGCGTCCGGGCAATCAGGGCATCGTCTGCAAGCGCCATCGCCCGTTCGTGCAGTTGTCTCACGGTAACAGCCATGATCATTCACCTTTGCTCTGTGTTGTGGTCGATCAATATTGCTCAAAAACGCAGGTTTTTATCTTTCCGGCATATCTCTCCTGTTGTTCTTCGCGCCATTTCGCATCCGGCTTCACCGGCGTCAGACGCCACCTGTCAGCTTCCAAAAACGGCTTCATCCCAAAGTGCTCGGGGTGATGCTTAAGAAACTCCATCGCAGCCACGCCCATCTCTTTACATACAGTCGCCTGCGTAGAAAACGGGCGAGTAGGTGACTCTACAACCTCGTTGGTGTAGGGGTTGCGGTACACCCGCTTATGGGTCACGTGAGGTTGGAACAAGCTCATCTGGCCGACCGGCTGCAATTCGTCTCGATATACGGATACCTGGACGTCAACCAAGTCACGGCGCTGGCGCGCTTTATTCGGCCCCCACAGGCCGCAGGGACGGTAAGGGTACAGCGGGCATATCCAGGGGAAATCCTTGATACAACGCTGGCGGAAATGCGGATCGTAGTGCTCCTGTTTCTCTTTAATCCGCTCCAAAAGAAACACGAGCGTTGCTTCGTTTACGTCGTGTTTCTTCCCATCTTCAAAAGAAACCAGGAAACCGTATCGGCCTCCTGGCTCTATCGTTAGTTCGCGCGGTTCAGAACTTGGATTGAGATGCACTGTCACGTTCATATACTGCCCCGCATAAGCCTCTATGTTCCCGGCTGAAGCCACCAGTCCCGAACGACTTGGGCTGTATCCTGCCCGCTTTCTTTGCGACGAAGAATCGCTTTTGCCTGCCGACTATGCTCGATCTCGGCTCGATACTCGCCTGCCGTCATCAAGGCTTTTTCCCATTCGATCCAGTGTCCGGTTCCTTCGCACTCCGGGCAACCACTGGCCCAGCAAGTTTTGCAGTTGTCATCATCGCCGTGGCAGTCTGGGCAAACACCATCACCGTCGCACACTGTGCACGGGTAATCTTCTTGATATTTCACGACCACGAACGAAGGATCGTTCGGAAACTCGTATGCGCCTTCCAGATCTAGCTCGCCCTGGTACACTTTGGCTTGCAGAACTGTAGGATCGCCAATCTGGTACAGATCGAACTTGCGCCCGTATGATCTCATGCTCGCGCCGCCTCACCTTCGAGTTCCTGCGTCAGTACCTCAGCCGGTTCGATGGCCCGGACTGTCACGGCCACCATCTGAGGCAGCACGCCGCGCGCCAGTAGGCGTTTGAACTCCCGTTCGACCGTCTCCTGAGCATCGGCCAGCGCCGCCGCCACCGCATCCCGGCCCGGCTCCCCATCCAGTCGTTCCGCATACCATTCACGTGAAACGGGCGGAATGTCGCCCTGCTGCCGGTAGCGTTCCTCTTTGATCCACGTGCGGAGCTGTCCCGCCGATAGACCCATGCGGATCGCATACAACACTGCCTCAAGCGGCTGAATGCCGTACCGCTCGCCCAGCAGCCCGGCCAGATAGATGCTCATTGGCGTGGCCGGGTCACGCACCAGGATCGTAGTCACTTCGCCCGTCTCCGGGTCTGTTTCTTTGATCTCAGGTGGATAGTTCAGGCCAAGGTCGATGTACCGCCGCACGCTCTGGCCGCTGACTTTCCAGTCACTCGCCAGCCAACCGACCAGCTTGCGGCCAACATTCGATACCCGCCCATCCGGGCGCGTATAGGGCAGCAGCACCCGGAGCAGGGCGGCGCGATCCGCCTTCGCCCAAATCTGCTCACGTTCTTCCTCATCGGCATTGATACAGTCGTCCCGTAACTCCCCAACGCTTTCGTACTCGTTGGCTTGGAGCACGGCCAGCAGGTGGGGAGGCAGATCCTCCCCACCATCTTCGAGCAGGTCGATCAGCTTGGTGGCCGCGACCTCGGATGAAAACTGTTTTTGCATGACAGCCTCAGAACGGGATGTTGCTGGTCGTTGCAGGATCGTCGTCTGGTGCTGGCGTCGAAGGCTCCGGCCCGCCCGACTGACCCATGATCACGGCGGTAATCTCATCGACCGTCATCGTTGGGTCAACCTCGTCAACCAACGTATCCAGTACGGCCAGCAAATCCTGGTTGTTCAGGCCGGTGGACTTGCGCAAGGCAGGGATCATCTTGCTACCCTTACCTGAGCGCCAGTTCACCACCAACTCGCCGACGCTCTCTTCGCCCGCCGCTTCCTTCTCAGGCAGGGCGCGCCCCGTGCGTTGCAACGTGCTCCCTTTATCTTTCCCGCTATCCTTTCCCTCTTTGGAGTCAGGCAGAGACGGGAGCGACCGGCCTTCGCGCTTGAGACCCATGCTCTCCAATGTGTCTTCATCGAAGTCCTCAAGGTCCTGGGTGAAAAACTCCGATGCGCCAGTTACCAGGATCACAGCGCCAACGAACGCCCGCTTATGAGCGATCTTGACCATCGTATTGATCTGCGAGTGCACGTCATCGTTCGGGACACGGTAGGCGACAGTTTGCATCTGCCACGCGTCTTTTTCCTCACCACTGCCCGACTTCTTTTTGAAGCTCTTTGCCATACCGCTTGCAATGGCGGCATCCCACATTTCCCAGTACTCAGGCGACTTGGCCCACTTCCCCGCAATTAGCTTTCGCTGAATGGCGAAGTCATATTCTTCCAGGTAGGTGGTACGGCGGCGCAGTCCCTTCGTGCTGATGTCTTCCGGCAGATCGACGTCCTTGTACCAGCGGTAGCGATAGCGCGATTCCCAGGAGTTGACTTCACCCTCCATCTCGCCCTGGAATGCGCCGGTATCGTCGTACAACTCGCACTTTACGAGATAGTGGAAGAACGGCTCGCCGCCGTGATCCGCGCCAGTCCAGTCTTCGACCTTCTCAACCACATAGAACCGGGCGTGCAGACCGAACAGGATCGCCATCTTCTGTGCGCCTGGCTGAAGCAGAGACTTCTTGTCCGTGCCGGGAATCACGCCATAGTCGATACCTTCCCGAAGAACAGAGTCCTTGAATTTCACCATCCACACATAACGCTGCTGGAGCGTAGAAATCTTCAGTCCAAGCGCCTCCTCGTTCACTTTCGTCGGCTCAAGCCCTTCAACCAGGGCCATATTCACATCGGTATTGGTCGTTCCCGTAGCCATGTGTTTATTCCTCACCCGTTCCAGGCGGCTTAGGCCGCGCCGCTCAACATACTGGACAACACGGCACGATATGCGTCGCAAAACGCACGCTGGATCTCGTCTTCGGTCGGTTCACGGTCGGTCGGAAGCAGCGCGCGGTACTGCGCGGCCACGCGCTCCATCGGCAGCCACAGTTCGTCCGTCAGCAGTTTCAGCCCCGAATAGGTGATCACAACGCTGCGCTGCTCATCGACCACGATCAGATGGTGCGGGCAGCCAAGCCGCCATTCCGCACCACAGACAGGGCAGCACTTCGCCTGCACCGGCGCGACTGCTGTGGAAACGCCATGCTCATCCATGTGTGACTCCAGTCCCACGTTTCAGGATCGTCATAGATAAAAGAGGGTAAGAGGGTCCCGAAACCGGTGAAGCCCTTCTGCCAGATGTACAGGGCATACTCGGTTTGCGGGTCCGTTCGGCCATTGCCAGAAAACGATTGGCGCTTAGCCGAAGTGGTCACGGCGCGGGGAGGGAGCTTAGGCCAGAACTCTCTGCACCGATCTTGACCGGCCAGGATTGCGATACGCAGGTAGTAGATTTGCCATGCGTCGGGTCGCAGCAGCTCATAGGTCAGCGCTGAAAACTCCTCTGACTTTGAGAACGGCGGGTTCGTCGCGGTGAAGTCGATGCGAATCCCGCGCTTGAGCATCCGTCTCCCGATGCGCAGGAAGTCACCGGCGAACCAGTGATCGTAGCCGTCAGGCCGCTCTACGCCGGGCAGGTCCACGCCGATCACGATAGCCTGCGGCCAGAACCGCTTGATGGTCTGGCCCCACACGCCTGAACCTGCGCACGGGTCCAGCACGATAGGGCGGGGACGTGTAGGCCGCCACAGGCGGGAAACTGCAAACTCTACGACACGCGGATCGCTGGGGTAATGCTCGCGTTCGATATCGTCTGCGGCTGGCCTCGACTCCGCTTTTGTTCTGATGGCATCCAGGTCGAAGAGTGCAGACATATCCACTGCTACGACCTCACCAGGAGTTGCCCGCGCCGGGTGATCGCCAGATCAAGCCCCTGGCTCCACCGGAGCGCCAGCGTCTTACCGATGTAGGACCGGTCGTTTTCACTGGCCGACACATCTGGTAAGGTGATGCTGATAACCGGTGCAGTGTCTCCCCACGCGGCCACAAACTCAGCCTGTTCACCAATAACCTGGACCTCAATAGGCAAGGCGTCTGAATCATCCAGGCCAAGCCACCACATCATCCAGGCGGCCAGATCGTTGATAAGTAGCCGCTGAGCAGGCGTCAACTCAGCAGTGTTGGTGAATATCACAGCCATTTGATTACCACTCCCACGATGATGATCACCAGGGAGAGAACGCCCAACACGCACAACGCATACGCCATTACACGCTGGGATATGTCCAGCTCCCAATGAGTGATCTCCCGACCGTCATTTTCATTCATGCTCTGTGCCCTCTGCTCTGTGCTCTGTACTGGTTAAATAACGCCGTGTCGCCGCAGCCAGTCGTCGTCCTGACCGTACTTCACGGCCTTGCGCATCGCGCCTTGCAGCGTCCACTTGCCGCCGTGGTCATCCCCTTCTTTACGGGAGACAAAACCGCTCCCGCACGGCCCTTCGATGAGGACCGCATACAGCGGCATTCCGCTGGCCGTTGTCCCGGCCAGAATCACCTGCACCGTGACCGGGTTCTCTGGCGGCAGCTCCAGCCGCCAATCATCACTGTTCGGGTTCCGTATCCACACCGGATCGCCGTCCATCTGCTGCTCCAATGAAAAGGCCCGCACTTGATAGTGCGGGCCTCGCCAATCACTCTTACTAGGGGAGGTAGCGATCTCCCCGTGTCGGCGCGTCGCCCAGGTCCACGTCGCCATTCTGGAAGAGGCGACGTTCGCGCCGCGCCATATCATCGCGCGTCGGCTCATCCGGGATGCCCAACTCGCGGCCCGACCGTGACGGCACGCCCGCCGCAACCAGATCGACTTTCATATCGATAGCGATCTGGCGCAGGGTTTGCTGTACCTCACCAGCGTTTGCCGCGCGGGTCGCCGTGCCGCTGGCGGCCAGGGCTTCCAGTTCGTTGCACGCTTGCTTCAGGCTGGCGTCATCCGTCAGGCCAACCAGCTTGTCTTTGACCAGTTCGACCAGATTCTTGATGCGCCCTACGTTGCGCGGGTGTAGCGACTGGTTATCTTCGAGGTAGGCGAGTTGGTCCAACACCATCTCGTAAATCGAGCCTTGGAGCTGCCCGATAATCTGATTGATCGCCTCATTGAAGCGATCCCCGGCGTCAGCGCGCGTCCGGGCGATTTCTTCCTGGATGCGCTGCTCCATCTCCACCCGCTCGCGCTCGCGCTGGACGATGAGTCGGCGTTTCTCGTCGGTGGCCGCGTCGATCTGCGCGTCAAGCTCGCGCGCCCGCGCTTCCAGTTCTTCCAGCTTGGCGGCTTTGACAGCTTCAGGCGGCGTCTCAACCTCAGCGAGTGTCCAGTCCAACACGAAGGATTCTCGAATGTAGTCCGCGGACGGGATGCTGGCGACGATGCCCGCCTTCTTCTGGTCAAGCCAGTCAGCGAACTCGACTTCTTCCTGCACGTCCAGGTCGCGACTGCGCGGTGAAATATCGTGCTGACGACGCCAGACGTTTTCGAGTGCCTGATCGTACAGGCTGGCGACCTCATCCACGATCACGTCGCGGTTATAGGCGATTTCCTGCGCCAACTGGAACCAGCGCTCATAGAGCGTTGTATTGTCCCATATGGACGCGTCCGCATACTTCGGCGGCTCGGAGCGGTACAGCCACCGGCGCAGCTCCGTCAGAGGCCGCTCCTTGAGCCATGCGCGGAACTCGAAGTACGATTCCTTCGGCATGAGCTGCCCGAACAGCGTGTCGTAGGAGAGGCGCTTAAGCGTCTGCCGCGCCAACTGCTCGATCTGGTCCAATTCCTTCTGCAACGTGTCGGGCAGAAGCCGCCGCGCGCCCGGCGTGAACGCTTTGTTGAATGCGGAAGCAGGCAGCCCAAGCTGCTCCCAATTCGTTTTCACGCTGCCACGCCAGCGACCAACCGTGAGGTCCACCAACACGGTTTCGTTCATCACCTGTGCCCACTCAGGCCGAACCTTACGAACGTTGTTCAACTCGTCCATCGATCGTGCTCCTACTCTGTGCTCTGTGCTCTGTGCCCGAAAAACAAAAGAGGGGGCAGTTGCCCCCTCTGTCATGCCTCGAAATCGAACGCGCGCCCGGTTCGCCCGGTCATTACTTCCGGTTCCGCCGCAACCGTCGCAGGCTGTTCCTCGAACTCCCCGGCCATCACCCGCGCCCGGTAGGAGGGCGGCAGGTTATCCAGGTCGTTGACCTCTGCCAGCGCGAGGGCGATCATACGCTTGGCCTCGCCGGTCGCGTTTACGCGCATGGTCTTGACTGCGTAGGCCAGATCCTCGTGCGTGACCTCAGCGCGACCGTGCCCGCGCGCCACCTTGCGCGCCTTGTTCACGATGACCTCGATGTCCGCGCCGGTATAGTCCTCGCAGGACGGCGCGATCTCGTCTAGCCGCACGTCGTCAGCCAGGGTGACGCCGTTCTTCCGTGCCATCACCCGGAACATCTCCGCGCGCTCCTGGTCGTCGTCGGGCGGCATGACAGCGAACTTGCCGTCGATGCGACCGGACCGCTTGAACGCGGCGTCCAGCAGGTCAGGGCGGTTGGTTGCCATCAACCAAACCACCTTGCCACGATTGCGCGTGTCGCCCATCGCGTTCAGCAAACGCCCGAACAGATTGCCCGCCACCGGTGAGCCACTCGCGCCGGTATCGCGCCGCACCTGCTGTTCAACTTCGTCAATGAACACGATGCAGGGCGTCATCTCTTGGATACCGCTCAGCGCCTTCTCTAAGTTCGCTTCACTTTCGCCGACGATCCCGCCGAGAATGTTGCTCATGCGGAGCATTACGAAGTTGACTCCGGCGCTGGCCGCCAGCTTTTCAGCGATGTACGTCTTGCCGGTGCCGGGAGGTCCTGCCATCAGGACACCCATCGGCATCCCATCAACCTCGCCGTCCTTCATCGGCTGGACGATCTCGCTGCGCAGGTAGTCTTTGAGGTAAGCAAGCCCGGCGATGTCATCCAGGCTCCCCGTTGCCTCGACCGTTTCCAGCACTCCGGCGAAGCGCGCCGCCATGATCTCGTCTTTGCGCGCTTTGACCAGCGCTGGTGTAAGCGGCACATCCTCAATGCGCGCCTTGACGATCACGTCCTCAACGTGCAGCCGGAGCAGGCCCGCCGTCATCGCGGCCAGCCGGTGCAGCGTCAGGCCGTCCGCCAACTGCACACCGTTTGCCTTGATGGACTGTTCCGCGAACGTTTTGCGTTCGTCGTAGTCCGGCGCGCTCACGGCGATGGTGTACGCACCGCGCAGCACGTCAGCCACCGCGCTCAGGGTAGGGGCGACGAACCAAATCATTGGTGCATTCGCCGCGCGCCAGACCGGATTGCGCAGCCAGGAGAGGATATAGGCGCTCGCCTGAGCGAGTGACGGCGGGAGCGGGCCGATGTTCATGGCCGGGAACGTCAGGTCGGCCATGCTGAAGATCACGCTCACGCGGTAAAGCTCGTTTGAGTCAGGGTTCCGGCGCTGGCTCAGGCTCAGCGCCTTATCCAGCAGCGGGAGCGCTTCGACCAGGGAGAGGCGCAGGTCAATATCCTGCTGCGCCGTCTGGCCGGTCATCACTGACAGCGCGCCGTTCGCCGGAGCGCCGCCGCTGATGCCCATCACCTCTTTCAGAAAGAGGTTTTTCATCGACGAAACGGGGAACCGCAGACCGTTCGCCGGGTCGTACTCGATGACCAGATCGAACGATGATTTAATCAGCGCCGACTTGAGCCACGGCACGAGGTCAACCGTGCCGTCAACGTAGTCCTGCGTGCCATCACCATGCAGAAGAAAACTGTGCGCGGTGCTTGCGCGGTAGGCGCTGCCTGCGACTTGCCAAAAACTCGGGGCCATTGCACTGTGCTCCTCAAAACAAAACGGGCAACACTCAACACAGTGTTGCCCGTACCCGGTTATGCGATGTGGTATGGATTACCAGCCGTTATTGAGCGTCAGCCGCGCGGCGTCCTGCTCGTGGCGATGAGACTCGAACTCGTTCGACGGTGTAACGTTCAGCCCGGACTGCTGGCCGAACATGCCCAAAATGAGTTCGAGCTTTTTCTTGCCCGCATCAAATCCACCATCCTCAGTGATGGTCTTCATCACGCCGTCTAGACCGACCTGGATACGCGCCGTTTCGCGCAGCAGGCTATTAGGATGAGACGGAGCAGCGGAGAGGTCGATCCGAAACTCAAGCGCACCGTCTGGCAGCGCCTTGACATCACGCGGGTTCATCCCCATTGCCTGAAAGCTCTTAACCGCTTGGCCCTGCATCACCTGCCCGGCGAACAGGGCGATCACCTGCTGCGTTTTTTCGATGCGCGCCTTCATGCCGGGCTTGGCCTGCTCTTGTCCGTAGTTCTGGTCAGTGACCTTGACCTCGCCTCCATTGAAGGAAAACTCAATGTAAGCATCGTTGAACCGAAACTTCCACCCACTAAATGTCCACTTGGACCACTGAACTTCGATCCCCTGCGCGGCCAACATCTCTGTCAGCACGTTTCGCAGCGCCTCGGACTCTAAGTGCTTATCCAGGTCGTCCAGGGCGAGCGTTGCCCGCGTGACGACCACGCCATTGCACGTCATATGTGCCCCTTTCCCTTTGCCCTGTGCTATGAAACAAAAAAGCCTCAGTCGGTGACTGAGGCTCTGAATGTGGGCCAGGGGAGTCGAACCCCTGCACGAGCGCGCCTGACGCGCTGCCCATGTGGGCGTCCTTTGTATCGGGAGAGGTAATTAGCCTCGTTTCCCGCCGTGCACACCTGCACGGATCTGCCGGAACCGTCTATTCGCCATACTACCAACCACTCTCCCCACGTCTCTCTTAGGTTTTCTCGCCGCTTCTTCACTTCCCGCTGCGATGGCGGGCATGGCGCGCGATTTTCCCCTTATCCCGATTGCTGGCCCTGGTTTCGACGCCTGTATCTCTCGACACTGGCGATCCGTGTCCAGGCGGATCACGTTTCGGGGGGCAGTCCGTCCGGCATATTACCCCGGTTTCCGCAATCGTTATTGACGTATTTACGGAAACCACTTGCAAGCGATGCCGTAATCCTGTATGATCAGAACAGCTTGGAGGGGATTGATCACCCCGGATACCAAGCTAGCATCGATGCTGTATGCGAGGGGCAACCGGCGAAGTTGCCCCGCGTGGTTTCTGGCGAAAGTGCCAGAAAAATGTTTTTCGCAAGGGATGTTGTTAAAGGGCTTGTAAGTCGTGTGGTTCTGACTTACAAGACACATTATAGCGCGCAGTTGGGGTTTGTCAAGAGAGTTGACAAACTTAATTTCGTAAATAATTTTCTGTGCTGGTCTATCGCTTGGGTGGCGGCCCTGGCCGTCGCGGTGACCAGTTCAGAATATCTTCCCGCGATACCAAAACAAGGCTGGCAATCCGTCGTGACCGGATCTGGCCTTTTTTGATCTGCTTGTACAGCGTGCTATCGTGCACACCCAGGTACTCCGCTGCGAACGGCACGCGGACCCACTCACTGCGAAGCGTTTCGTCTAACTCCAGGTCTATTAGTTCCCCCCCGAGTTCAGGCATTGTATAGACTCCAATTCCCATGCTGGCAACTCCCGCCCTGTTACGTTTTTCATTTTCCAGGAATGACTCTTTTTCCTGTGAAAATTTACTCAATACTACTCGTAATCTCTTAATTTAGCCATGCCCCGATCCGGCTTTTCTGCTGGCGCTCGCCCTGTTCGATGGGGACTAAAATCATCATTTCCAGGACGTGCCCAAGCGGGGCAGGGTTGAGGTAGAGCCAGAGCCATGTACAGCCCGGCCATTGGCTGCTGTAGAGCGGCCACGTCTCTGGCTCCTGGCTGGCGTCCGCATGGTCAATGACCGGCTGGTGTAGGTCCGTCAACGTGAGCTTTTTTTTGCTCTCCACGGTGCTCCTCCTAAAATGCCCTACGGCTCCGCCGCTCATCTATCGCCATGTCGCCAATATACGTTTTAGTCTCGTCGATTGAGCTGTGGCCCATGTTCTGACTGAGCGCGACTAGGCCCAGCCCTGCATGATATTGCAACCGCGCGTAAGTCCGTCGTAAATCGTGTGGTGCTACAGTTATCATCATACCATCACGTATGGTACTGTATGATCGCACAATTTCACCAATCCTGCGATTTGACAGTCTGCCGCGCAAACTCCGGTTATCTTTCCAGAAGGACCAGTACACTGCCGGGTCGCCGGTGATCCCGCAATCATCCAGGTACTGAACGAAGCGTTCCGTATAGTGCAGGCCCGCCAGCGCCTCGCCATAGGGGATCACGCGCTGCTTCCCACCTTTGCCCTCGCGCACCAGCAAACACAGTTCACCATCTACCGTGTGGTAGAGGTCCGAAACGTTGAGCGCAGACAACTCGAACTCACGGACGCCGGTGCTCAGCAGCATGGCGAGGATCGCGCTGTCACGCCACGCCAGCGGCGTATCGCCGTAAAGATGCTCCGGCTGGGCGATCAGGTCCGCGGCCTCGTCTGCGGTCAACCACATGCGCTCCCGGTCGGTCCTGTCCTGTTTTTTGATCACCCGCGTCGGCGCTTCGTCCGGGTGAATCGCATTCTGGATGCGCATGATCAGTTCATCGACCACTGCCTTTGTATCCGCCATGCTGCCAGACGGCGGGAGCATTCCATAAAAAAGATCCCGCTGTCGAATAAGAGCACGGTAGCGGGATCGGATGGTAGCCAGATGCGCTTTTACGCTGCTCTCTGACAGTCCCTCGCGGCGTAGGTGATCCCGGTATAGGGCGAGATCAGGAGACCACCAATCGATCCCATTGTGGTGTAGGTAGGTTTGATAGCGTTGGAGTCTGCTCTTGGCGTCTTTGTTTGTGATGCCTTCCAGAAGAACAGATCCCCAATCGTTGTAGATTGTGATCTCACCTTTTTTCTTGCGCATGACTCCTGCTCTCACTGGATATCGTGTAAGTAGTAGAGTCTTGATTCTTGATTCTTGGATCTAGAATCAAGAGTCTAGTTAGGCTTCATGTGGTGAACCCCCCCGGTTCATGATGTGAAGTGGAGGGGGTTCATACAGTGAAGGGGGGTAGGGGTTCACCACATGAAGGGGGGTATGGTATAAACCCCTCTATCGAAGCTGGCGGATTGCAGTAAAATCGCGCAGCCACAGGCCGCGCGGTTGGCGCTTTCTCTGCTGCCGGATCTGCACCAGCTCGCGCTGGGAGCGGCGACGTCCACCGTGCTGCACCGGGCGAGGCGGCGCATAGACGCGAATGAAGCCATGCCGAACCAAGCCGTGATAGATCCTGTGGATCAGCTTCTGGACCCACTCGACTACAGGGCGAATGACTTCGCTGATGACTCGGAATGCTTCCCGGATTGTCTCGGCGGCCCTGTTCAGGTCATCCGCAGTGAGGCGAGGCGTGTTATCCATGTTCACTTTTCCCCTTGAGTATGCGTGAGAACCAAGTTCCTACGATTTGAGATATTTTGACGATCATGTCCAGGGCATCCTGTAGCGCCTGGATGAAGGTGTCGGCGAGCCAGTCGCTGGACGGTTCCGGCTGGTTTTTGGACGGCTCGACCAGTATCCGTAGGTAGTAGCCGAGCGCCACGCAGAGTAGCATCATCAGCCACAAGCTACAGAAAACAGGGTCCATGTTCAGCTCCATAGGCCAAGTCGATGGCCGATATAGGCGGCGCAAATCATCAGGACGCTCACTGTAAACAGTAGGTAACCAAACAGGTCTACATCATTGGAGAGCAGCGCGGCCAGCCCATCCGAGATGTCTGCAACCAGCAAAACGGAAATCCAGATGAGCAGCGCCCACCGGAAACATCGCTTCGATTTACTCATGGTCTATCGTCACCAGTCCGCAGTGCGGGCAGCGATAGACTGTGCTGTGAGCATTCTGGTTCAGCTCGACCAGCTCAAACCCGCCGCAGATCGGGCACACCTGAATGATCTCCGCCACGCGCTCATCGAACGTAAGGCGCAGCGCCGCGTCACAGTACCAGCAGCACAGCTCATCGTTGGCCGTACCCAGCACGTGTTGGTTGTGCATTCCGCACGCTGGGCACTGGACGCGCACCGTGTCTTCGATGATCGCATCCTCAAGTTCCAGGTCAATGTCGTCCATATCATTATACATAGTGCCGTTTAGTCTCCTTTGATCGGCACGCACTGCGGGTCACTCTCTAAACACTCGCCCTGCGCGGCCCTGCAAGCCGCTGTAGCGCGTTTCATGCCAACGCCTCATAGTGGGTCAAATCGTGCCGCAAACGTCCGTCAGCGGCCTTGCTGTGCCTTTGGGTGTAACTTGAACCAGTAGTCCGGCAACACGCCGCGCTCGAACAAGTCCTGATGTGATTGGTAAAGCCGGTCCAGGATTGTTTCGTCATCGTCCTGGCCGAAGATGGCCCGGAGCCGGTGCAGCGCCTCAACGCTCAGTTCGTCCGCGCAGCGCTGGCAGGTGGACCAGTAATCAAACTGGCCGGGTCGCATCTTGTAGAGCCGGTCATGCGGCTTGCCGCAGCGCTCGCAAACTGGCATCTGCATCTGGCGCACTTCGAGCGCTTTCATGGCGGATTTGTGCCACGCCTGATACTGGTGTGCTTTGCTGCGCCGGATCGGGTTTCGTATCTCCAAGCCGCTCAGGTTGTATTTGACGATAGGGCGGTCAGCACGCGACGGATCGATGGCGCAGCGTAGCATCTCATCCAGCCACATCCGGCGCTCGCGCAACTCGTACGGTGCATCCGGGTCGATCATCAGCGGGTTTTTATCTGCGTTCCGCCGCGTGCTTGGCACAAACACATCCGGGTACGGGTACTGGATGCAGCAATCGCGGCACACTCCCCAGGGCAGGACCGGCGAGAACTGTCCAAACAGGGTCGCCGGTTTGCCGCATAGAGGACAATATAGGCGCGTATCCGGCTCTAAGCCGGGGAGTGTGAGCTGCTGCACCGGTTTCACTTCTTCAGCTTGCGCTGCTTCTTCCACCAGCCGAACCATCCGGCCAGGCGTCTCTGCGCCTTTTCGCCCGGCGCATGAAACACGATCTGCACCTTGTCATCAATCAGGACGATAGACTGAATCCGCGCGCCTTGGGGCACGGCCAGCTTCTGCTCGAACTCGCGCAGGCCGATGGTGAAGCCGAACGCGGGTTGCTCGAACTCCGTAGGCGCGGTGGGTTCGACCACCTGCTCAGGCGCAAGATCCTCGATTACACGGGCAGTCTCATCTTTCGTGTTCAAAACATCCTCCATGGTGGCAAATGATCGGGAAAATATGACAACTACCGCCAGCGCCAGTCCCATAGTCCTTTTTCGCCGCGCACCGGCACCGGCTCCGGCGCGACGCGAACCAGCTCAAGCACCCATGCGAAGCGGCCCGGCGCGTAGTTGCCCAGCGCCCTGTCAACCGGGTCCAGGCCCTTGACGATGGCCTGCTCGGTAGTGACCACATCTACCAGCCGCACGATGCACAGCACCGCGCCACGGGGTAGGGCATCCGGCGTGATCTGGTGCGCGGCCAGGATAGAGGCGACCGGCTCACTGGCGCAGATCGCACGTTCCTCCGCTGTCCAGCGCCGGGCCGCGTGGATCGCCAGCAGGCCGCGATAGCGCGTTGACCAATCACGGGTTTCGTGCGTTTTGTGCCCTAGCGCGATCATGGAGGCGTAGGGCTGCCAGAGACTCAGGGCGAGCAACAGTCATCCTCCGAGAAACATATGCCCATCCAACCAGCTTGAACGCCGTCGCTGTCGTAGATCGGTTGCCAGCCTGACTCAAATGGCGGATCTTCGTCGCGCCTGTCCTGTAGCTCCGTAAGCGCGGCATGGATCTGGCGTTCCTCCGGCGTCACAAAGTTGCCGTTGATGCGCATGGTGTAGTAGTCAAGCAGGTCGGCTAGTGCGGTTTGGGTTATGCGGTTGGTGGACACTTTGCTTTATCCTCGCCGTCTGGATTGTTTCCGAGCCATGCTTGCAAGCTCGCTATCGACTTCGAGGGCGCCATGATCACGATAATCTTTTCCGGCGCACGGGCTTCCTCTGATTCGTAGCCGTGTATGAAAAGCTCATCGTCGAACTGCTCGTGATCGAAGCCGCAGTGTTCCAGGCTGGTCAGGTTCATGGTCACGGTGCGCGTGGCCGGGTCATAGGTAAGCATGTGTGCTCCTTTAAGCGAATGTTGCAACGACACGTTCAACCAACATTTTCATGACAGGCGGCGTCACAGCATTTCCCAACTGCCGGACCTTCTCACGCTTGTTCCCGGTGACGTTGTATTTATCTGGGAAGGCCATCGCACGTTGCAGCTCGTGAGGCTGAATCATGCGGAAGCCGCAGTCTTCCAGCGCCGGTTTCGGCTCGATCAAAGCGTGCTTTTCGATGCCGGAAATGGTCGGAATTGCCTCTAGGACGCTCGACGCCTGATTGTTGCCGTAATAGCTGCTGATAAACGGCGGCGTGATGAGCGCCTGCTGGATGCCGGACGCTATGGCCGTTGTCATGGCCTCATCAAGTCCCTGGCTGGTCAATGTGCCGCGCATCGTGATCAGCCAGGGCGGGATCACCAGTCCGATCTTGTTAGCTGTGGTTTGCGTCGGGAACACACCGTTGACACCACGCACGATGTTGTCAAAGTAGTTGACCGATGCCAGGAAGGGCGGCATGACCAACGCGTGACGCGGCTCGCCCGTGAGCGTTGGAACTGGCTCATCGATCGGGCTGTGGGCGGAGTTCCGCGTGTAGTACTGCATCAGGAACGGTGGGAATGACAGGCCCACCGACTGCTGTGTTGTCATGGTTGGTAGCGGCCCATCGGTGGGCCTGCACCGCTTATCGCCCGCGTGTGTGTATCCAAGCTCCACAGCGACCGGCTGGTTGGCGTACTTGTCCAGGCCGTACTGGATACGCTTCAGCGTGCTGGCAGCCAGCGGACGTTTCCGATCCCCAATCCGCTCGACCGGCTGGCTCCAGTCGATGATGCTGGCAGCCGGGAAGTACATCGGCTCGACCACGTTCGTGCAGCGCGGGCAGCGATACACATACTGTTTGCGATAGCGGCCCCACTTCCTGTTTTGCCGCTTCCAGCTTTGAACGGCCCCGACTTCCTGGCCGCAGTGTTCGCAGTACGCCACCGGGCGGAAGTCTAGATCGGGCTTGATGTTGCCCTTCTTCCAGAACACTACGTACATCCGATCCCGGCTTTGGGGCGTCGGCGGCGCGAACATTGAGTTCAGGTAGACAACTTCATGTTCGTAACCCAGGAGCGCCATCGCGTGAATCCAGGCGTCCCACATCACCCAATACCGGGCGTCAACCACGTTCTCAACGATCACGGCTCGGTAGTTGTGATGTTCCGCAAAGCGCGGCACATCCCACATCGTGGCCCGACTGCGTTCTTCAGACGGATCGATTTGATCGTTTCCCCACAGGTCCAGTTGCGCGATGTTTTTGCGCTTTCGGCCTTTGGCTAGGCTGTGATTAGTGCACTCCGGCGACGTGATCAGAATGTCCGTTGTCGGATAGCGACGCGGATCACTCTGGCTGACGTCTGCCAGCGCGTGTAGGGTGTCAGGGAAATTGCTATTGTGCGTTTCAATGGCGCGATCCCAGTGATTCATAGCAAGCCGGATTTCGACGCCCGGTACTTCCACCGCGCCTGAAGAACTTCCGCCCGCGCCGCAAAATTGATCGGTGACCGTGATCGCTGAAGAATGTGGCAACATGGCCTCGTCTCCCATAAACAGACCCGGCAGCACATCGCTTGTGCTGCCGGGTATAGAACTGGTCAATGCGATGAAGGTTAGGCGGCCTTCGCCTTGCCTTCCCAGCGGTCCAGGGCTTCACCCCAGCCAAGATCATCCGGGCTGGTCATCCCGTATTGGCCCGTAGTGCCATGCGCCCAGCAGCGGATCACAGCGAAGTAGATCAGCTTGCGCGGCAAGTGCCACACGATCCACATGATGAGTTGTTCCTGCAGGACGGGGATGCGAGCCTTGAGGTACTTCAAACGCCAACGCAGGTCCATTACATCTGCACTCTCCTATATGGGCTTCTCCGCCTATTCAGCCGTTTATACGCGATGATTTATATAGCTTCATGCGCGCACCCGGCGATTTATAACCTACTATTTCATTTTACAACTCGCGTAACAGGAGCGTCAAAGGGGATAGCGTTTGCCCTTTGGCATATCCCTATGAAGGAATATAATGGAGCACATATAGGTTGGTTTAAAGCACACTTCGGGGGTATGTATGAGGTTCCGCAAACGATTGTTCACGGGTATCGCGCTGCTGCTGACGGTGTTCCTGGCGCTGTGGATCATCAGCGGTCTGTCAACCGATCCTGAGCCGGGCGTGAATGAGGATGCTTACCAGCTCGGCCAGGGCGCGGGCGTGACGATCCTGCTGTGCGTGGGGTTGCCGATCATCGCGTTCTTCGCGCTGCTGGCGTGGCGTAACAGCGTTGGCTTGCGAAACGAGCAGCGCCACCAGGAGCAGCTCGAAGCGATTAAAAACAGCAAGTAGTTTCGTGTAGTAATTAGCTTGAAACAAAACGGGCCGGAGATGTTAAGTCTCCGGCCCTTCGCGTTTTGGAGCGACGGATCGCCTAAATCTGGCATCCAGGCAACCCGTCGCTGTGGGCGGCCTTCACTACTACCGATACAGTCTTACGTCCTTGCCGCCCGATCACAGTTAAAAATAGATCGAAGTTGGGCACACGTACCATCAGACGATACGTGTGCAGGGTAAAGAAGAACACAGAAAGGAGGGTCGGGGCGATCTATGGCCGGATCGCCCCTGGAACACAGTGCAAAGAGTCACCACAACTCGGGCATGATGTGAGAATACATCACCCGTTTAGAGGAGTCAAAGGGGATAGCAGCGCGCCGGGCCGCAACGGAAGAATCCGCGCGGCCCGGCTAGCACAGAGCAAAGTGCTGCGCTCATTGTACAGGAGGATTACACCATTTGCTAGGGCGTGGTGCTCGTGTTAATCTGTCGGGTAGAGCAAAGTGCATAGGAGGAGATTCCATGTTTCGCGGTGCAACCCCATACGCAGATCGATTCCTAACCGGCCAGAAAAGCGCCCTACTCACCTTCGCTGTTCCGGCAGATCGTGTGCAGATCACGCCGGATGCACCCTGGCAACGGCGCGACGATGTATTCCAACCCGGCCAGCAGGTTTACAGTGTCAATCACTCGGGCCTCTCGACCAGCACCCAGGGCGGCACATGTTCGATCCGCGCCCTGCCCTCGAAGCGCCGGATCGACCTTCAGATTATCGAGATTACGATGGTCGATTGCGCGCAGTTGACTGACGAGCAGATCACGGATCTCGGCCTGTCGTTGGACGAGTTCCACGTCCTCTACGGCCATCTGACGACCGGCCTCAAAGGGTTCCTAATTCACGCGATTCCCATCGCGCCCGGCGACGTGCTTCAGTAAGCCGTTTTCCCCTCAAAAACACCCTGCCTCCAATCAAAAATTGGAGGCTTTTTTGTGCCATTTTAGGGGAATTTGGTATTGACAAAATGTACGTCACAATGTACAATTTAGATAGTTAAATACAGTGTCCTACGGCGATGAGCTAGGGGCCAAACCGGGAAACCGGAGACACGCGGAGACACCGCGAAATCCTGAAAGGGACCACAAACGGAGTAAGCGGGTAGTAAAGCGAGGCGCTGGGGTAACGGCCCAGCGCCTCGCTCTGTATCCTTTTTCTCTACTCTGAAAGGAGTACGTTCTAATGGTCTCACAACTTCCCGCTTCTGGCAACCCCCTCCATATGGTCGGAATTGTCATCCCCTATCGGGGACCTGACGATGACTATGTGGTCCACCTCGCGGGCCGAAAGCTCGCTGAGCGGTTCGGGTCAGCAGCGCCCATCTATGATGACGCTTCTGAAACCGTCCTCGTCTACAGTGTCGCTTTCGGTCTCAGCGAACTGGACATGACAATCCTGGTTGGGATTGGAATGCAGTGCGCAGCGAGGATCGAAGGGGTAGCGGTTGTGATTGATGGTGATGCCATCATAATGTAACCGCTACAAGGGCTGTGGGGGGCAACCCCCACAGCCTGCCAGGAGCGGGAAGCAGGGGAACGGCTGAAAGAAATGAGGACAGAATGCGCAAACTGTTTCGCTGGTTGGCCGATTGGCAAACCTGGATTGTGTGCGGTCGCGGTGATCTTGACCCCTGGCTGGTGCTCGCCGCGCTGGTGGCGGCGCTGGTGATCACCCTCAATGAACTGGTGGCCCGGTAGGTTTGGATTATTTGCATTATTGTTCGTTTTAGCGTACAATACAGACAGTAACGCGGCGCACGAAGCGCCCAAGCAAATCAGGAGAAACCGAGAGATGAGCATCCAGAATGACGAAAACGAAACGTTCGACCGCGTAGCGCAGATCGGTATTTTGGACGGTTATGTCCGTGACATGCTGGACACTGCCGCCTATGATGTAACGCCGGGCACTGATGTTCACGAGTTGGCGGTTTTTCTCACCAAGTACCATATCGAGAATAGCGAGGACCTGCCAGGATGGTTTGGCGAGGCGGATCGCACCTACATGATCGAGCGGTTTGAGGCGTCGCTGTCCGACCAGAAAGCACAGGCTGAGGAAGACGAAGACTGAGGCGGAGCACGCAGGGGAACCCGGTAACGGGTTCCCCTTAAGCTGGAGAGAGGTACATGCTCACAACGAAGCAAGCAGCAGAAGAACTCGGTATCACGCTCCGCGCGGTTCAGCAGGCGATCACGCGCGGAACGCTCAAAGCAGAAAAGATGGGACGCGACTGGTTCATCAGAAAGTCCGAGATAGAAGCCTACCGCGCAGCCTCCCTTGGCAAACGTGGGCGGCCAGCAAAATAGTGAGGCCCGGCATATCGCCGGGCCTTTTTTTATTCACTGTAAACCCTTGATTTTCGGTGCAAAATTTGCCATTGCACCGAAAATGGTGGATTACAATCCGCCCAAGCAGGCGGTGATGTCTGTCCAGTCCGTCGCGCTGGACGGGTTGCCGCCGACGTTCCACACCGCGAACCCCATCACCTCTGATTCCCCGTTGTAGATGCTCAGCGCCTTCCGTACGTCCGTCTGGAGCGCCCCACAGTCCACCGGGCCGCGCCCGTTCCCAACGCCCCACTCACTGAAATACCATGGTAGCGCCGCGTACTTGCTGCTGATCAGTCCCAGGATCAAATGGTGACGCCCGAAGATCCACGCGCCGGTCGCAGTAGGGACGACGCCGGGATTGATGCCATAGACATGTTGCGCGATCCCGTGCGTGCGCCCGGACTGGCACGGATGCGCCAGCGCATAATCGAGCGCCGGTTTGCGTGTCTGCCAGTCGGTGAGCAGCGCCGGGTTGCCCGGCGCATCGCTGAACATCAGCAGGCAGATCCCGGCATTGTTCGCCAATTCTTCGAGGCGCAGGGTGAACTGAGTAAACCACGCCTGATCACCCAAGCACTCGTTGGTGACCTCGAAATAGTCAACCACGCCTACCAGCCCGGCCTGCTGCCAAGAGATGTACTGCCAGCTCCACCATTGTGTGGCTGCGTCACGCGGATCGCCCGCAAAGGTTGGGCAGTCTGCGGCACCGGCCAGCGTGTGTGTGCTGCGCCAGACCGTGATCGTTCCTGGCCGCTCCGCCTCCACCTGTTTGATGATGTTTTCCGTCAGCGTCGTGCCTTTGATCGTGCCTACTGCACCGCGCCGGACGGCGGCCAGCACCGGGCCAGCCTGCGCGCCGTAGATCAGGTGCAGGCCGGTTTTCGGCGTGGCGACTCGTGACGGTATAGCAGCAGGCAGGGTCCGGTATGGATCGCAAGCCTCGCCCGTTCCCAGCGTGATATAGGTTTCTCCGGCGTACAGCCCGGCGACCCATCCGGCCACCGGCGACGTGATGCGATACCACGTATTGCTGCCAACCGCCTGCTTTTCCGCCACCGTGATCTGCACATTGGTCGTCAGCGTGCGGATCACGGCGCTGGCCGTGCTGTAGGAGCTGCGCACGTTGAGGTAGACGCGCGTGATCCCGGTGCAGCTTGCCGTGGCTGCCGGAAGGATGTTATTGCAGGCGTCCGTGTCCGGCACGCTGATCAGCGTCTCCCCCGCGTACTGTACCGCGCCCCACACCGCCGATCCGTCGCTGAGTTGGATGGTTGCCCACAAATCGCTTCCAACGCGCTTAAACGCCGTTGCAGTGAGCAATGTGCCATCGTTGATAATGCGCTTGACCGCGTAGCTCGTGCCCGGCCCGGCGCGCAGGTTCAGGCGCGGGGAGGCCACGACCTCGACCGTGCACGTACCGCCCTGCGCTGCGACTGGCTGCACCGCAAATGGCAGCTCAACCAGCAGCAGCGCCAGGATGACAAATCCCACCAAAAACCGCGTGAAGCCCTTCACTGTTACGCTCCCGCCAAGAGAGGCTTGGCGTCCTGATGGAAAACCCGGTAGCGGCGATAGGCCGCCTTGAGACGCGCGGGCGAGAGCGTCAGCCCTGCCCCCTGGCTCCCGACCCACAGCGGATCGTTCACGATCCAATTCCCGTCCTCATCCTGGCCGGTTCCGACCAGCCAGTGCAGGCCCTGGTTGACACCGCCCACCAGGTGCACGGGGAATCCGAGATCGGCATAGTTGACCAGCAGGATCACCGGATGGCCCGCCTCAAACGCCGCTAGAAGCCCGCGATCCGGGTTCTGAGCGGTATCGTAGGCCATCGGCAGGTCGTAGCGGCTGGCGAGGCTCACGAGCTGCGGCGCGGTCGTTTTTCCGTAGGTGTCACGGCTCAACATGTCTACTGCGACGCGTGCCGTGACGCGCCTGTAATGGAGTAGCAGCGTCAGGGTGCTGGCCTGCCCACAGTCATCCGGCAGCGTGGCACCATCGCCCAACTGCGACACGTAAGGGACGTTCAAACGCATGGTTCACACCTCGAGTTTTTTTTCAGTTCGACGGGGAAAAAATCGGGCAGCCACGTGTCCGCAGCTGCCCGTGATGCTACAGGGGGAGTAGAGGATCAGGCGGTCGGTTCGGCGATGGGAAGGCCCTCGTTCGGCTTCTGCGCGTCGAACCAGTCCTTATAGGACAGCGCCGCCATGCCAGCGGACCATGCCTTGTCCCGGTAGGCCAGATAGTCCGCGTAGTACGGCTGCTCGATCACATCATCGCCGCCCGTCACCGCGTCAATCAAATCGTGCGCGGCTTCGCCCAGCGGCTTCGTCTGCGGACGGTTGACCCACACGGCGGTGACATCCGTGATCGTGTGCCCGGTCAGGAGCAAGCTGCCCATGATGAGCACCATCAGGATCATCTGGTTCAGCAGCTCGATCTGGTCCTGCGTCATGTCCGGGCTGGCAAGCTGGAGCAGGTACAGGATCAGCGCGGCGACGAAGGTGCAGGCCGCATAAATGAACTTCTTGCTCTTGTAGAACGGCTTTTCGGTCACTTCTCCATACCTCCATGCATGGATTGAGTTGGATTATTCGCCCGGCGTTGGTGACTTTTCTTCGCTCGGATCGGGTGGCGCATCGGCGGCTGGCGTGTCCGGCGTCGGCTCGGCCTTAGCCTCACGCCCTTCTTCCTCGTCCCGCGCAACACGCGCCCGGAGTTCCTGAACTTCGGTGCGTAGCTGGACCAGCTCGGCGTTGCCCTGTGCGCGAGCGTCCTCAGAGTCTTTCAGTTTCGTTTCCAGGGTACGGACCTGCTCCTCAAGCACGGCCACCTTTGCCGTCAGGCTTTTGATGGTTTCCTGATCACTGGTGCGCGCCTTTTCGAGCACGCCCGCGTTGGAAACAAGCTCCTGAATGCGGCACTCCGCATCGGCCAGGGCTTTGGCAAACATCTCACGTTCCTCGCGCAGCCTCTGACCGAATTGATCCTGCTCCGCCTTCAGCTTTTGCTCGAACTGTTTGCGTTCCTCTTTGAGCTGGCCTTGCGTCGCAGATAGCTGCTCATTCAGGCTGATGTTGGTGGCGTGTACCTCCGTCAGCCGCTTTTGGGTGCTATCGACCGTCTGGTTGCTTGTCTTCAGCGCGTCGGTGACGTCCTTCAGCGCTTCGGAATAAATCCCCACCTCAGCATTGGCCCGCGATCGGCGGAAGAAATACACACCGCCACCAGCCCCAACCATCAGACACAAGGCGATGACCAAAGGCGGAAGGTTATCGAGAAAAAATTGAAAGAACTCGTGAACGATATCCACCCCACCGCCCCCTACGTGAACCGGGCGACCGGCCCGAATCGCGTCAGCGCGCCGCCGTCCAGTTTGATGTACAGGACGCGGATCGTGTGCTCCTGGCCGTCCACCGGCACGTCAGAGATGGACTCGCTCACCCAGCCGCTTGTGCCCGCCTGATTGCCCTGTTTGCGGAACAGGCCGTCCAGGTAAATACCGTACCCGTAGCCTTCCGGCGCTGACGGGAATGAGATGTTGACCTGCGTGGTCACGTTGGAATCCCGCGCCGCCGCGACGGACGCCGGGCCGTCCGCATTGAGCATCTCCGGCAGGGCGGCGGCGAGGACGATAGGGGAGCCGGGCAGCGCCGTGATGTACTTCAGCACCGCATCCAGCGTGTCCATGTTCAGCGCGGCGGCCAGACCGGGATTACTGCCAGACAGGGCAGTTTTCAGGCTAATGAGCAAGGTCTGCTTGTCGGTCGCCAGCGGCACGAGGGAGCGGATCACCTGCTCGATCCCGGCTTCAATCGCCAGCGGGACAAATGCCTGATTTGCCACCTGCGGAACACCGATATTCGTGATGTCAGTCATGTATACGACTCCTTATGTGCGGATATAAACCGGAACGGCCAGCCACGGGTGCATATTGTTATGTGCCCCGCCGCCGCCCGCGTTCGCGGTCTTCAAGGGACTTAGGTAACCACCGCTGCTGACCGCGACATTCTGGGCAACCAGTGTGAAGTTGCCCAAACCGCTACCAGCGACCGACCCATAGGTAACGGGTGTAGTGCCCGTTCCACTAGTGCCAGAACCCTGTTCCTGGTGACCATGAGCGGGCATCTCAGCCTCGCTCAACGTGTGTGTTTCGGTTCCACCTGCCCCGCCGATCACGTCAGCATTGGCGTTCGTCACACGGTTGGCGCTTGTGCCGCCAAGATTGTCCATTCCGAGGGGACTGCGGCCACGGAAGTCAGGCACGTTGAACGTTGTGCTCCCGTCGCCCACGCCGAACGAAGTGCCGATAGCATCAAACAGGTCAACGTATGCAGTTCGGCTCAACGCCTGACCATTGCAAATGACCCAGCCATTCGCACCAGGAGGAGCAACAGCGGTCATGGTGATCTGGCCCGGAAAATCGGGCCGCGCCCAGCGCCGGGACCGGGTAATATCCCCGTCTGCGACAGTCGTGTAACCATTGGCGATCTGGATGTTTGCCAGCCGTTCCTGCCACAGCGAGCCTACAATCTGCGTCAGCGCCGGTGCAGCAGGCGAGGCCGCAGGCGTACCCTTGATGACCTTCAGACGCATCGTTTGCGCGGTCCAGTCCGCTTCGACCGCGATGCTGTCAATACGCGGGTTGCCGGATGTATTCTCATCCAGCGCCATCGTGAGGGGCGTGGTGCTCGTGTAGAGCTGCCCCGCGATGATCAGCTTGCCCGCCGAAACGGTCACCGATCGCGCGGCTGGCGTTGAGGCCGTGACGACCAGCCCGGACGTGACGCCGGTGCGTTCTTCCGCCACAACCGCCAACAGTCCGGCCAACGCGGACGCCGCGTAGGGTCCGCAGTCGCCCACATCACCCGCGTTGCGGTTCCCATCCCAAAAGTAAGATGTCTCCATACCTGCTCCTATAGCGCGATATAGCGCGTGCGATACTGCACCTGGAAACTGGACGCCACGTTGAAGCCGGTTCCGTTGAGCACCAGCCGGTTCGCGCCCGGCGTCAGGTAAAAGTCCACCAGATTGCCGTCGCTGATCTCGTTCATCGACGTCTCACCATCACGGGTGACGGTGATCGCGCCCGGCGTCGTGTCGATGCGAATCAGGCTTTCTTCCGGGACGGGTGTGTTGAGCACGATCTGCGCGCCAGTGGTGAGATTCGAGATGCGTGCGCTGTCATAGGGTCCGCGGATGATGAGTTGGGGATAGCCGCGC